>NZ_JAUBRJ010000049.1:0-57048 GCF_036701805.1 Microcoleus sp. N3A4 | reverse complement strand
GATTCATCCGTCCAGAAATAAAAAACCTGTATCCGATCGAGGAGCCCCCGAATTTATTCGTGGGGTGAATGCTTCAATTCTTTAATCTAAAATCTAAAATCTAAAATCTAAAATCGATTGACCATCCAAATATATAATTCCGATCCAACCGGAAACGATATAAAGCCTCAAGCTAAAGTACCAACTAAACCTAAGTCAAAATAGCCGGGAAAAACCCCCTTCAAATCTAAAATTTGAACCTGCGGAGCAATTTTATTGCTCCGCAGGTTCAATGGAACTAACCGCATCGATTTTCCTCGACTTGTTCCTCAAAGTTTCCAAACTATCAACAGTATTCTTAATAAAACCGGCCATCGGCGCAGCAACTATCAAACCTGCTACTCCCGCCACCTTAACCCCCACCAGCAGCGACACTAAAATCCACACGGGATTGAGACCGATAAAACTGCCTAATAACCGAGGAGCCACCCCGCTTTCAATTACTTGCTCGATTACTGTAGCGACAGCTAAAACTGTGACACCGAGCCAAAAGTTGTTTAATGTGATCAGCAAACTGACAATGCAAATACTGAAAGGTGCCCCGAAGGGAATCATGGTCATTGCACCCACACCCAAACCGAACAGCAATCCGAAAGGAACTCGCAAAATTAAAAAAGCAACAGTGATAGACAGTCCCATCAAAGCCGCCAAAGTTGCTTGTCCGACGAAGTAGTTGTGGAAGCTTCGCGCCAGCAAATGTCGCAATTGCAGGCTCAGCCTGGAGGGAAACCACTTAAACAAGCCTTCCCACACGCGATCGCCGTGCAATAGCAAGTAGAATGTCAGGACTATTGTCAGCAGGAAATTCACCAGACTGTCTGCAGCACCCAAGCCAAATTTGAGAATTTCCCCGGTGAGAGACTGCAATTGAGCTGAAAGTCGATCGCTCAATTGGGTAGTCAAACCGCTAACATCAATGCGGAGATTGCGATTTTCCGCCCACTTGTGGAACGCTTCAATCTGTTCAGTGCCAGAAACTATCCAAGTCGGCAGTCGGGTGGCGAGTTCAGTGATTTGGTTCAGCAGAATAGGAGCCAGAGTGACACCTAAAACCACCAATAGCAGTAAAGTCAAAAACAATACCGACAAAACTGCTCGATCGCGCTTCAAGCCGTATCTGTGCAGAAAGCGCACTGGATAATCTAGCAAAAAAGACAGCACTGTAGCGACTACCAAAACTGTAATCAGGGCGCGAAAATATTCAAAGACTAGGAGGGCTAACCAGCAGTTGAGTACCGCTAGGGGAAATAACAATCCGTAAGTCCACCAATGCGGTAGTTGAGTGAAACGTCTCATCTAAGTTAACCCAGTTAAAATTGGAGATGCAAGATGTGAGATTGACGCTGCTATTCGCCGTTCTCCGTTAACCATTTTATTCTGCATTTATTTATACCACCCTGCTAAAAATTCCCAGTTGCTCGACCAGCAGCAGAAATAGGGCTGCGGCAGGCACTGCCTGCCACAACCATGTTATATCGTTTCCGCTGGCATGGATATATTACCTGCGAAAAAATATTTTTTGCTGTTGGCACTGCAGCGGTTTGCAGCTTGCGATTCAACCTTTTTCCCCGTGCCGTTCGAGAGCTAATTGAATTAAACGGTCTACTAATTCGGGGAAAGAAATCCCGTCCGCTGCCCACATTTGCGGGTACATACTGGTAGCTGTAAAGCCGGGGAAAGTGTTGATTTCGTTAATCAAAACTTCTCCGGTTGATTCAATGTAGAAAAAGTCTACTCGCGCTAAACCGGCTGCATCTACAGCCAAAAATGCTTGTACTGCCATTTCTTGGATTTGCGAGACGATCGCACCGCTGACTTTTGCCGGAATTGAGCAGTCGGCTTGTCCCTGGGTATATTTAGTTTCGTAGTCGTAGAAATCGCTTTGAAAAGTAATTTCTCCCACCGTTGAAGCTTTGGGGTTATCGTTGCCCAAAACAGCACATTCTAATTCTCTAGCAACCACACCCGCTTCAACAATTATCCGCCTGTCGTAGCTGGCGGCGCTGTCGAGAGCTGCTTCTAATTCAGCGCGCGATCGAGCTTTACAAATTCCCACAGACGAACCCAAATTCGCCGGTTTAACAAAGCAAGGATAGCCCAAAGCCGCTTCAATTTTATCGCACAATTTGGGGAAAACGCAAGGATTAGACCAGATTTCAGAACGGTTGACAGCGATGTATTTTACCTGCGGCAAACCAGCGTGAGCAAAAGCCATTTTCATCGCAATTTTATCCATTCCCAGCGCCGAACCTAAAACCCCGGAACCGACAAAAGGAAGTTGCATTAATTTCAGCAATCCTTGCACCGTACCGTCTTCGCCGTTTGGCCCGTGCAAAACAGGGAACCAAACATCTACGGCATTAAAATTAGGAAACTGTCCAGCGGGAGAATCGTCTTCTGCTGTTTGTTCCTCTATTTCCACAGGTTTTCCGGTGGCTAAGACTTCTTGAGGTAATGTTCCCGACAGCCAGCGGCCGTTTTTTTGGATGTAAAAGGGCAGAACTTCGTATTTAGAAGCATTTTCCTCAGCAGCGAGGGCACGGGCGATCGCCCGCGCCGAACTAATTGAGACTTCGTGTTCGCCCGATCGCCCCCCGAACAACAGCCCGATCCGCATCGTTGTCATTTTTCAATACTCCTAGCACTTTTCGACAAATATACACGCAGTTAGCGCAGCTATCACAGGAAGTATGCGACAGAAACTGAGAATTAAGCATAAGCTGTTGCGAATTTAAATTGTATATTGCGGGCGGCCTCGAAGAAACTGCCCAGTCATAGTTTGATTATTTCTTGACATACAATTTAAATGCCCCAACAGCTTACAGCATTTCCCCCGTCAAACTAAAAGCGCGAATATCTGTAATTTTAACCCGCACAATTTTACCCGCCAATTCAGCAATATCGCCCTTAAAAAATGTGAGGCGATTGCCGCGAGTGCGTCCCATCACCTGAGTTGAATCTTTAAGATTTTGAACTTCCACCAAAACCTCTTCAGTGCGTCCGAAATAGCGCTGCGATCGTTCCATCGCCGTTGTTGTCACCACATGATTAATTCGCTGCAGGCGATCGGCTTTCACCTCCTCACTCAACTGATTTTCCCACAAAGCCGCCGGCGTCCCCGGGCGAGGCGAATAAGCCGCAGTATTCACCAAATCGAAACCAACATCTTCGATCAACTTCAAAGTCTTCTCAAACTGCGCTTCCGTCTCCCCAGGAAAACCGACAATCGCATCTGCCGTAATCGAAGCATCCGGCATATAACGGCGAATTTTATCAATAATCCGGCAATATTTTTCCTGAGTATAGCCTCGCGACATCGCCTTCAAAATATCATTATCTCCCGACTGAAAAGGAATGTGAAAATGTTCGCAAACCTGCGGTAATTCCGCACAAGCCTTAATCAATCTCTCCGTAAAATAGCGCGGGTGGCTAGTAGCAAATCGGAGGCGATCGACACCAGGCACATCCTGCAAAAAATAAAGCAAATCCGTCAAAGTATGCTGGTTGCTGCCGTCCGGTTTTGTCCCCGGCAAATCGCGCCCGTAAGCATCAATATTCTGCCCCAACAAAGTTACTTCCTTGTAACCTTGGCGGCCCAATTCTTCCATTTCAGCGCGAATAGCTTCAGGAACTCGCGACTGTTCAACCCCGCGAACATTCGGCACAACACAATAAGTGCAGCGTTCATTGCAGCCATAAATTACATTCACCCAAGCCGTCACCTTACTATCGCGACGAGGTTTAGTAATATCCTCCATAATCTCAACAGCTTCAGTTGCCACAACTTGATTTCCCTCAAAAACTTGTTCGAGTAAATCTTCAAGTCGGTTAGCGTGTTGCGGCCCCATTACTAAGTCTAATTCCGGCACTCTCCGCAGCAGCGCTTCACCTTCTTGCTGCGCCACGCATCCAGCTACAATTAAAGTTAAACCCGGTTCTTGGCGCTTGCGATGAGCTTGTCTTCCGAGGTTAGAATAAACTCTTTGTTCGGCATTGTCGCGAATCGTGCAAGTATTGTAGAGAATCAAGCTAGCTTCGTTCGGGTCTTCCGAGAACTCAAAGCCCATATTTTCCAGAATGCCGGCCATCCGTTCGGAGTCGGCTTTATTCATCTGGCATCCGAAAGTAGTGATGTGATAGCGGCGGGGTTTAACGGTCATGGCGAATTGCAGGGAAATAAAAAATCTAGGTTTTCAACCTTAACCAACTATTATAGAACAAGTCTAAACTCTTTGTGAACTTTTCTTTTTATCAGTCTTTTCTATTTTTCAGCACCCTCTGCTATTCATTAGACTTATTGCATCAATCTTTTATCGATCGGGGAAACCGCAGATAAACGCAGGTAAACGCAGATGCCTTTCAAGATTGTTTGCGAAGGCATACAATCTTGTCTATTTAAAAAACCGCTTTCACAAATCTGTAGGGTTTTTGAGGCGCGACGATTAAGTTGCGCGACAGACAATCAATCTTATATTTCTTTTAAAAACTCATGCAACAGTAGCTGTAGTAGCTGTAGGGTGCGTCGCCATCGAAAATTCAAAATAAAAATCGACAATCTAATAGCGACGCACCTTACAAAATAGTTAAGGAAACAACCCTCCGTTGCACTCCGCCCAACACTAATAATTGTTGCAATACTTTTTATAATTGGTATAAAACCGCGCATCACGCACCAAAATCTAGTTGTAACGGTGCGTGAGTTTTAAAAATTTCACAGTTTGAATTAAAAGATTACTCGCCCTCACGCACCCTACAGCGAAAGTCCTGATGCTAAAGCTTTATTTGCGCCTATTCCTCTATTTATTTTGTCTGTAAAAACTGATAAATTGTTTTGGCAATACCTTGTGCAGCCAAATAAGGAACCCCATTGCCAACAGTTTTAAACATATTAGTCAACGTCATCTTAGCCGGCAGTGCAAAGTCTTTTGGTAGTGACTGAACAGCCAGCGTTTCTGCAACAGAAAGCCTGCGAACTTTGTAAGGGTGCAAGTGAACTTCGTTATTGCCGTAACAAGCTGTCGGCGAATAACGCCACCGATGCAATCGCTTGAAAGATTTTTTAGAATCATCTCCTTCATCAACGGAAGCAAACCGCTTAATGCCAGCTTTGGGTTGAAAATAATTTTTGGCATTGAGATGGTTGAGAACGTCATTTTTTTGAAACCAAAATTCAACCGTTAACTCTTTGGGAATACCATCGGGGCAAGGCAACAAACTATCGCAGGCAAACGCATCATTCTCAGGCCAAGGATTAGAAAAAACTTCTGATTTGGGATACAAAATCTGAGTTGACCAAGGAAATACACCTTCAGGCAACATTTGGCTGTTTTTATCTAAAGAAATGCCCATATCTTTAATAATAATTTTTCGGAAACCGATTAAAATAATTCTCTCTCTATCTTGCGGCACACCGTATTCGATCGCATTAATTAAACGTTCCACAAAAACGTATCCCGACTCAGCCAACTGGTTTTTGAGTGCGTCATAAAAAAATTTATGTTGTTTGGTTCTCCACAAACCTTTGACGTTTTCAAACAAAAAGAAATCCGGCTGCTGTTGGCAAATCAATTCAATGTAGGAAGCTGAAAGTTTGCCTTTATCTCCTTCCCCACCTCGGTTTTTGCCGCCAATCGAAAAGTCAGGACAAGGCGGCCCCGCGATAAATCCCACAATATCGTGATGCTTGCGGGCATCCTGCATCAATTCCCGCAAATGAAGTGCTGGTTTTCCCCCTACAAGTCGAGTCACATCTGCTTCCTCTCCTTCGCAGTGTCCGTATTCTGGCTGTGGTAAATTTAGACACTGGCGAGAGTAACGGTATGCTTGGATGAATGGCGAGAAAATTTCATTTACATAAACTATATTAAAGCCGATCGACTCAAAGCCCAAATCGAGGAAGCCTGAACCCGAAAAAAATGAGAATATACAGGGGATTGGGCATTGGGAATTGGGCATGGGGAATTGGGAATTAGTAGAATGGTCGGGGCGGGTTTATGAGATTATTGGTTTGAGGCGATTATTGCGGGTAAAAACCACCCCTACAGGTATTATTAAAACCATTGGCCGCCTCGGAAACGCCAGTAAGGAAAGAAAATCCGCATCAGTGTTTGCGATGCCAGATAAATAGCCAGCCACACTAAACTGTAATGCAATGCAAAAGCTCCCAAGTCAAAATCTTCTGCCGGTATTCCCGGCAAACCGATAACTTTGATTAAAAATAACACAAAAAGTGCTTCCCAAATCCCGGCGAGCAATTGAAATGCACCTGGCCAATCTCGATCCCAGCGAAACTGCTGGATCGAAATATATAAAGCATCCCAGCCGATGCCAAAAATCGCTACATACCCTAAAATCCAGAAAAAGATTGAGCCTGATTGGGAGGTAATTAAACCCAGAAAAAAGGGCAGCGTTACTAAAACGCCTACGGTTGCAAATAACAGTAACCGAGTTTGCCAGCGGCCGAATAAAGTGAGAGTCATTCGATTTTAGATTTTGGATTTTAGATTTTAGATTGAATGGGAAGGTTGTGCGATTTTGGATTGAGCTTTTAAATTTTAGATTGAACGCGAAGCTCAGTTAAATCAATTCAATCTTATACATTGCTTGTTGCCGAACTTCCTCATTCAAATTAGCCGGGAGATTTATTAAAAATCCACTTCCACCACTGCACGAACGATCGCCAAACGCTCAATTTCCGCACACCCGCAGCTCGGTTGGCAGCCAGACTTTCAACCGAACGCAAGGCGGCATATTGCAAGCCCAAAAAGCTGTCCACCGGCGCGTAAGGCCCCCCCAAAGTAATCGCGCCGGCTGCGTATACTCGGCCTTCTGCGTTGGTAGCAGAAGAATTCCGCAATTCGGGCACTTCAAAATCGTTGTTAACACTCAGCCGCCCCAAACCGTTGAGGGGAAGATTGTATTGAGCTACCAAATCGTTTAACAGGGGACTGGTTTTTACCTTAGCGTCCAAACCCGTAGCATCAATAATAAAATCAGCTTCTAACTTAATTTGCCCTTTGAGTTCTTTCTCCTGAATGTACGTCACCGTCCGGTTTTGACTGTCGCGCTCGACTCGCTCGACTTCCCCGAAGGTAATTTGATACCATCCTTGACTTAAACCCTCTTTGACAATGCGCCGCCAGTCGCTGCGCTTGGCTGTAGTAGTGCCGCCCCAGTCGGTGAGCAACTGCGGGCGAATTTCGGGGGCGGCTTTTTCCAAAAGTACGCGGAGTTCCCCGCCCCAGCAAGCTTTCGGCCAGTTGAAAGGTTGAAATTCGTAGTGATTTTCGACGCTGCGCTGAGCGAGGTTAAATTTGTTGCCCTGGGGTTTGGGCGATCGCATCAAATGCAATACTTGGATGTTGCGGTTCCGCTGCCGCGCTTCGTAAATTCGCTGCACCACGCGCGAAGCTACAATTCCCCGGCCTCTAATTAACACGCTGCCGCCCCTGGCCTCCAATTTTTCGTAAACGCCGTCGTGGTTTTCGTAAGCGTTGACAACCGACTCAAAATCCTGGGTTTTTTCGCGGTAAGCTTGCAAATCCGGCAGAAATTGAATGGCGGGATAGCCGGTGGCTAAGTGTACGTATTTGGCGATTAAAAAAGCGTGGTCGCGGTACTCGGCATTCGATCGAGAATAAGCGATCGCGTACCTGCCGTCATCTGTTTTGCGAATTCCCCGCACTCTACCGTAGCGAAACATCTCATTCCACCCTATTCGATCGACTTCCCTGTCAATAGAATCAAACACATTCCCCGCGCGAGGCGTATAAGTTTCGGCAAAAGTCGGTTCGGCAAACACCTGCCACATCAACTTTAACGACATCCCCAAACGCCCTTTCAGCAATTCCTGCCAAGCTTCCCGCAAAGCATAGGGAGGCCACCCCCAAATGTTGTCTGGACAAGAGTCAGAATTCGATCGCAGGCGTTCCCGCAGCGGAATTTGAGAATTCAGGCACAGACGCCGATAGCGGGCGTAAGGCTGGTTTTCCATGCCCAAAACCGCAATTCGATCGGTTTTCACCCCGCAAATTCTCAGCAAATCCACCCACATCAAGCTGCCTAAACCGCCACCAACGGCAGCCCAATCAACTTCTGCCACAGGGAGTCCCATAGATTGGAGCGATCGCATTGTGACTTGAGAAGCGTGCAAAAATGCGATCGGCGGAAATTCTCCCCTACTACCTGTTTGAGGAAGCGGCGACACCGGAGGCTGCCCAAAAGCGGGGTCTGGCCCATTGGTCTGGGGGTTAAAGAAAATGTGAGAATTGACAGACGGCGTTTCTGGGGAATTAACAGCAAATGAAATGCCGATCGCGTAGGGCCCAACTTGCAGCATATCCCCGTTTGCCAGCACGCACCGGGTTTGGCGAATGCCGTTGACAAAAGTACCGTTTCGGCTACCCGTGTCAGTGAGTACAATACTGTTACCTTCGGTGCCAATCACTGCGTGGAAGCGAGAAACTTGACTGCTGCTGAGGGCAATTCGAGAAACTCGTTCCCCGTTGATTGTGGGGGGCATAGCTTCAAAAATTCGTCCCAAAGCGATGGGTAAGTCGAGTATCGGGGATCGACAATCCCCCGTAGCTGTATCTGTCCAAGTCAGTCGCAGGCGCAATGGTTGAGAATTCATGTCGTTGAGCGCGAAGCTTTAAGCTATTAGTTATTAGCTTTAAGGATTTTAGGAAGCATACCGATTTTGTAAAAAGCGTTTTTAAGGTGAATGTATTTTGCTCGTTAAATTGCAAAAACTCGCCAATTGCTTACTCACATTTTCCCATTTAAGTAAAAAAATAAATGCAGCCCAGTTGCTAGGGTTAAGATATTCCTTCGCACTGTCAGCATTGCTTGGCCCAGTGCGTGCGCCTTGTCAGGATTTGCCTGCTTTTGGCGATCAAACTCTATCATTAACAAACAGGTTGGCGCATCTGGAACAGACCAAAGTGAGACAACCACACTCGCAACACTTGCAGTCATCAGAGAACGAGACAATCCAATCACGCCGCCGCCAGTAATGATACCTCTACCAGTATGACAGGCACTCAGTACGACTAATTTAGTTTTTAGTCGCAAATCTAGGATTTCACTGGAAGTCAGCAAGCCATCATCCGTTTGAGATGCAGCCAGGGCGATCGCCCCCGGTACTTCGGTCTCTTTTAATTCATTGAGCAAGCCGTGAGTTGCTAGGTGAATAATTTTAGCATTCAACATCAGTTGCTCAATCACGGATTCTGTTGCTTGTTTGCCAATTAGGCGTTTAGTGTTGAAAATTTGGGCAATTGCGATCGCTTCTTTTTCCGATCCTGGCAGTGCCACTAACTGCCGCGGCAGGTCGCCAATCTGAGACATGGCCGGATTTCCTACTATCATCAAAATTTTTCCTTGCCACTGGAAGTGATGAATTTATCCTGTATGCTGTCTCGCTTTTCTGGTTAGTTGAAATATGGATAATCCTGCATCGTCAGGAAAACCTGTGATAATTTACTTATTCAATCTGCCTTAATTTTTAGCTGATGAAATGTCCCGGGTGCGACTCTCAATATAATACAATACGGTTCAGATATTGTCTCCATGAGTGTCCGATCTGAACCTTATTGTCATATATAGCCTTTCTCAGTAACATGAGGTACTCTCCGATATAGGGCATAGGGCATAGGGCATAGGGCATAGGGCATAGGGCATAGGGCATACCTCACTTTATTAAGAACCGCTATAGGCAGCTATTTGGTATTTTATTCATGAGTATAATAACGTTTGTTTATCTATCAAATAAAACCCTGAATTATACTGACTGTGCAGAACTACCCTGAGTTTTTTGAGGTAATCGTCTTATCCTTTCATCGGCAATAAAATTGCAAATTCAGTGCCTCGATCCAGTACGGAGTTAACCTCGATCGTCCCATTATGTTTTTCCGTCACAATCTGACGGGCGATCGACAATCCTAACCCTGTCCCTTGACCCACCGGCTTAGTTGTAAAGAGATGGTCAAATATTTTTTGCTTCACTTCATCCGACATACCCCCTCCATTATCTTTAATTCGGATCGATATTCGCTTGCCCTCCTCTATAGCCGTTTGAATCGCGATTTGGTTGGGATTGGCTTTAATTTGACTAAAGCTACGTCCCTGATTAGACTCCTCTAAAACATCAATTGCATTGGCCAGTACGTTCATAAATACCTGATTTAACTGTCCGGGGAAGCACTCAACTAAGGGGAGATTGCCATACTCTTTAACAACTTCAATGGCAGGACGCCGATCGCTCGCTTTTAATCGATGCTTGAGAATCAAGAGAGTGCTGTCGAGTCCGTCGTGAATGTTGAAAGGAACGGGGCGATCGCTATCTGCCCTCGAAAAGGTTCTCAAACTTGTACTGATGTTGCGAATGCGATCGACTCCTTCATTCATGGAGTTAATGAGTTTGGGCAGATCTTCGCGCAAATACTCCAAATCGATCGCCTCAATTTTTGCTTCAATATCTCTTCCCGGAGCGGGAAATTTCTCTTCATAAAGGTCGATCAGGCTGAACAAATCCTGCACGTAGTCCTGAGCGGGTTCTAAGTTGCCTGTGAGGAAGCCTACAGGATTGTTAATTTCGTGGGCAACTCCGGCCACGAGATTGCCGAGAGCAGACATTTTCTCACTCTGCACCAGTTGCAACTGCATCTGTTGGACATCGTTGAGATACAGCTCTAGTTTTTGGGCGTACTCCTGGGATTGGTAATACAGACGGGCGTTTTGTAGGGAAATTGCTGCTTGGGTACAGAGGAGATTGAGGATTTCAACGCGATCGCTGGTAAAAGCTCCGGTAGCTAGGTTGTTCTCCAGATACAGTACGCCTAGCAGTTTTCCCTGATGGAGAATCGGCGCACACAGCAGGCTCTTGGGCTGATGGCAGATGATGTAAGGATCTGCCATCAGCGAAGAATGAGTTGTTACATTACTAATCACTGACGGTTGTAAGGTACGTTTAACGCTGTGGATTAGCGTAATGGGAAGCTCCTGACTTTCCTCAAGCGGAATTGATAGCAGCACAGTTGAGCAGCAAACGACTGTGCTAATTGCTTCAACAATTAATCTGTTCTCTTTGAGCAATAACAAGGCAGATTTGTCCGCGCCAGCATTTTCAATTACCACTTGCAGCAGCGTCGAGAGTAATCGCTCTAGATGAATTTCGCTAGAGAGGGTTTGGGAGGCTTTGAGAACCGTTTGTATATCTAATGCAGCAGATATGCCACGGCTGCTGGAACTGGATGATTTGCTAATCGTATGGGATGTAATGGTATTCCTTGCATGGAGCGTTATTTCTGATGTGAGTTGTAATTCATCCGATTGCAAAATTAATGCTAAAAGTTCAGGATAGGATTGCTCCAGCTCGCTCACCTTAGCTGCGGCTCCCCAGCGGGCGTAGCTATAGTAAGCATCGTGCAAGTAGTCTCTAGCAATGCGGGGTTTTCCCCACTCTAAATAAAATTTGGCCGCTAATTCGTTGGCTAGGGCGACTTCTTGTAAGTATTCATTTTCTGTTGCCAGAGCGATCGCGCGATCGTAAAATTCCAATGCTTCTGATTTCTGCCCTAAAACTCGGTATCGCTCTGCTTCAACCAAATAAAACTTGTGCAGGTAATTTTCTGGAGCGCGATCGGCCCACTTTTTCATCTGTTCTTGGTTTTTAGTCACCCGTTCGAGAATGCGTTGCTGTTGTGCCTTGAAAACCTGAGAATAGATTGCCAGATGTGCTAAAGAATCGTAAGTGTAGCAGATCGGAACGATGAATAAGCCTGTCGCGCCACCGATATAATTTTCGGCAGCGATCGCCGCTTCCACTGCCAACTCAAATTTACCAAACATATAACACAGACTCAGTTCGCTGGCATAGAAATAGTAAAGCGCAGTCCGATCGCCCGATCGCTGGAGGGTTGGCACAATTTCCTCGCGATCGAAGGCATCTCCAGTAAGTTGCCACGGTTTAGCAGAATCGCCGATCGTATTCAAAATTGCTTGCTGAAAAACGGTCAGATGGCTGGTAAGTCCTTCTTGGTTGAGGTGCGCGAGCTGAGCTCGGAAGGCAGCACTTTCTAGGCTTAGCTCGCTTAGTTCTCGGCCCAGAAACCAACAATATGAGATGTAAATGAATCCGCAAATGGCAGCCGATTCTAAATCTCCCGTTTCCAATCCAACTTGGTAGCCTTCGCGGAGAAACGGTAAGCTATTCTTGAGCGGCTCTTTCCAATGCCACACGCTACAGTAAATTCCGACATAGACTCTGGCTTTCATTTCTTTGGCATTGAAACGATCGAGCAACAAATGTGCTAGTTGTGCACACTCATAGCCAAAGTCAATCTCTCCTGCCATCCCACAAAGTATCAATCCGTAGTAGGCATAACCAATTGCAGAAAATGAAGTATTGCCATATTGAACGGATAAATTGACCTGTTCGAGGACAATAAACGGTAACAGCGCTGGAGTTACAACAAAAGCAGCAGAAGAGACAGCCGCAAGAATCCGTACAACTGCTAACTTCTTAGGATCTGTCATCTGAGGCAAATGTATTAAGTCCAGCGGTTGCCTTCGGGCCAGGATGAATTTAGTTTTCTCGAATGCCTTTGCAATATCTGATTGGCTGGGTTGCTCGGGAAGACTGTTTCCTAAACGTTCCACACTCTTCAGGGCAATCTGCACTGCCTGGATAAATTGATGTTGGGCTTGAGCCGCTTGAATTTGAATTTCATAGACTTTAATCGTATCCAACAGAGTTCTAGATTGCTCTGTAGTGATTGCCGTCAATTGTGTCATCTTCTCGAAGTTGCCGCTCAAGTAAGCGGCTTCAGTGGCAGCTTCGTAGAGGGCTAGGGTTATTTCGTAGTGCGTTTGCCAGCTATCTTCAGCTAACAAGGCGATGCCTGTAGTGCAATACTCAAATGCGGCTGTATAAGCAGTTGCGGCTCTAGCTTTTTGTCCGGCTTTCAGATTGAGTTTGGCGAGTTCTAGTTGCCCCGCTGGATGCACGATCAGGGATTTGCCGATATTAAGTTGGTTAACAATCTCAAACAGTTTTTCGGCAACTGATGTATGAGTCAGTAACAGTTGTCCAATTTTTAGGTGAGCGATCTGTTTTTGCTCGTTTGGAATCAGAGAATAAGCAGCTTGTTGGACGCGATCGTGCAGAAATTTGTAAGAACACGAGTCAGAATCCAGAAGTTCCGAACTAGAGGGATTTTGTTCCCTCAATTCTGACTCTTCCTGAAAAAACTTATAAACCTCACTCGTGGGTAAAACCAATCCCTCTTGTAATGCTTTCCATAAATCTGAGGCAGTCTCGGCCTGAGATTTTTCGCGAACGATCGCCAGGGTTGCTAAGTCAAACTGGTTGCCTATACAGGCGGCAAGTTTCAGCACTTTTTGAGCTGATACGGGCAACTTCTGCAACTGAAGTGCCATCAACTCAACCACATCATCCGTTAACGCCAGCGATCGAATTTGAGCAATGTCACATTGCCAGTACCCAATCTCGCTGTTAAACGCAATCCATCCATCTTCATGTAGAGCTTTCAGAAACTGTGTAGCGAAGAAGGGATTGCCCTTCGTCTTCTGATACACCAATTCTGTCAGCGGTACAGCCAGCTCTTGCCAACAACTCAGAGTATCTGCAACTAGGTGGTTGAGGTCATTTTGGCTCAGGGGTGTCAGCACGATGGTGTTGACTGCGGCACCCCTGCTGCGAACTTCATCCAGCGTCAGCATCAGAGGATGAGCAGGAGAAACCTCGTTATCCCGGTAAGCGCCAATTAACAGTAGGTAGCCAGCGTGAGTGTCGCTCATCAACAGGTGCATCAACTTGAGCGAGGCCGAATCCGCCCACTGCAAGTCATCGAGAAAGATGACTAACGGATGGTCTTGGGTGGTAAATACCTGAATAAACTTCGGGAACAACAAGTTGAAGCGATTTTGACTTGCATTCCCAACCTGTTCGGCAACAGGTGGCTGTTGACCGATAATCCGTTCGAGTTCGGGGATGACTTGAATAATGACTTGTCCGTTTTCTCCCAGTGCTGAGAGAATTTTGGCTTTCCATCGCTCCAATTGTTCGTCTGTCTCGCTCAACAGTTGTCCCATTAAGTCGCGAAACGCTTGGACAAAAGCACCGAAGGGAATGTTGCGGTTGAACTGGTCAAATTTTCCTTTGATGAAATAGCCTCGTTGCCGCACGATCGGCTTGTGTACTTCTTTGACGACTGCTGTCTTGCCAATCCCTGAAAAGCCAGCAACGAGCATCATTTCGCTGCTACCTTGACTGACGCGATCGAAAGCAGTTAGTAGAGTTTTTACTTCTGTTTGCCGTCCGTAGAGCTTTTCGGGGATGAGGAAGCGATCGCAAATATCCCGCATTCCCAACTCAAACGGTTCGATTTGTCCGTCTTGTAATTGTTGCCCGCATCGTTCTAGATCGTACTTGAGTCCAAGAGCATTTTGATAGCGGTCTTCCGCATTTTTCGCCATCAGCTTACTGACGATGTTTGACACCACCAGGGGAATATTTGGATTCAGGCTATGAACGGTAGGCGGCTGCTTGGCAACGTGGCAGTGAACTAATTCCATCGCATCTTGGGACGGAAAGGGCAGTTGTCCGGTAAGCAATTCAAAGAAGGTGATACCTAGCGAATAGAAATCGCTGCGATAGTCAATTCCCCGGTTCATGCGCCCGGTTTGTTCTGGGGAGAGATAGGCCAGGGTGCCTTCTAGTCCGTTTGGGTTTTGAGTGGTATATGTTTCGCGAGGAAGCAAAGACGAAATGCTGAAATCAATCAGCTTGACCTGTTTGGTTTCGGGATTAATTAGAATATTGGCTGGTTTGAGGTCTTTGTGAATGACTCGGTTTCGGTAGAGTCTGTCAATGATGTCGGCTATTTGAATGGCGATCGCCAAGATTTCTAGCAGAGTCAGCGATCGTTCTTGGGCGTACTGTCGTAGGGAAACACCGCCAAAATCCTCCATCACTAAGGCATAACTGTTGCCGTAGGATTCCAAAGTGTAGGCTTCAACGACTCCCGGCAGGCGAAGATTTTTGGCGATCGTGTATTGGTTGCGGAATTGCAGCAGTTCGCTGAAGCTGGGATAGTCTCGATTTAAGAGTTTAATTACAACCGGGAGCTCGTCTGTTTCTCGGATGGCTCGATAAACTACGGTTCTCGAACCGCAGTATAATTGCTCAACCAGATGATATCCCGAAAGTCGGTTCGTCAAATCCACTGCTGCATCCATCTGGATTACTCCATCTCAGACATTGATTATTGTAACTAAGTATACACTTTTATTTTTCGAGTCTGACTGCGATTGAACTGCGATCGCCCCCACCAGACCGACTCTACCGCTTCTATTCTTTTTAACTTTTGAAGAGAACGATTGCCATATATCAAGACAGTCTTATCCTTTCACTGGCAAGAAAATTGTAAACTCCGTCCCTTCTCTCAATACAGAATTTACCTCTATTGTACCGCCGTGTTTCTCAACCACAATTTGACGCGCGATCGCCAATCCTAACCCCGTGCCTTTCCCAACCTCTTTCGTAGTAAATAAATCATCAAAAATCTTCTCTTGCACCGCATCCTTAATGCCAACCCCATTGTCTTCGATCCGAATCACAACTTGTGGCGGCTGGCCCGATAATTCGGTCTCGATAATAATTTTATTAGGAGCCGCTTTAATCTCTGCAAAGCTCCGTCCAGTATTTGATTCATCCAGAGCATCGATCGCATTACCCAAAAGATTCATAAACACTTGATTGATCTGTCCTGCATAGCACTCTACTTTCGGCAAATCACCGTATTTCTTGATGATTTGAATCTCTGGGCGCGTGTCCGAAGCTTTGAGGCGATGTTTGAGGATCATCAAGGTGCTTTCGAGGCCCTCGTGGATATTGCAGGGAACGGGGCGATCGCTATCGGCACGGGAAAAGATGCGAAGACTGGTGCTAATGCCTTGGATTCGCTTCACGCCTTCGTGCATGGAACCCACTAATTTTGGTAAGTCTTCCCGAATGTAGTCGAGGTCGATCGCTTCAATTTCATCTTGAATTGCCGCACTGCAATTAGGATATTCTTGCTGATACAAATCGAGCAATCCAAACAAATCATTGATGTAGTCTAAGGCTGGGCTAATGTTACCAGCGAGGAAGCCAACCGGGTTATTAATTTCGTGGGCAACACCAGCCACCAAATTACCCAATGCCGACATTTTTTCACTTTGGATTATTTTGAGTTGTGCCTGTTTGAGGTCAGTAAAGGCTTGTTGAGATTCTTGATAAAGACGGGCATTTTCCAAGGAAATAGCAGCTTGTACGCAAATAAGATTCAGCACTTCAACCCGATCGCTCGTAAACGCCCCAACAGTCAGGTTATTTTCTAAATATAAAATTCCAATCAACTTGCCTTGATTAAGGATTGGACTACAAAGAATACTTTTAGGCTGGTGCTGTTCAATGTAACTATCTCCAGCAAACTGAGGATTTATTCTAGCATCGACAAGTACCAGAGGTTTCAAACTACGCTTAACAGTATTCACTAAACTAATCGCTACATCCTGACTTGATTGTAGAGGCATTGGCGGTAACAGCTCAGGTTCCTGTCCTTCTTCTACAAGAGCCGCTACGTGTAAATACTGTTGTTGTTTGAGCAACAAGACACACTTAGTTGCTCCAGCATTTGCGATCGCTATTTTTAGGAGAGCAGTCAGAAGTTTATCTAGTTCAATCTCCCCAGAAATGGCTTGAGAAGCTTTGAGCAGAGTAGCCAGATCGAGAAATTCAGAGGTGCTGCTAGAAGAACGGGTATAAGTAATCGTTCCCGGGGCGATCGTTTCCTTTAAGGAAGCAGAGGATTGAGCTTGCTCGAGGATAAGACCGAGTAGGGGAGGATAACGTTTTTCCAAATCGTCTATTTTGGCCTTGGCTCCCCATCGGGCATAACAATAATACGCTTCAATCATGTAGGCTTGAGCTACTTTTTCTTTACCCCATTCTAGGTAAAATTTCGCCGCCAGTTCATTAGCTAGTGCTTCTTCGTTGAGGAATTGATTTTCTTTAGCGAGGGAGATAGCGCGATCGTACAAATCTATTGCTTCTGCTTTATTGCCCAAAACCCGATGTTTTTGGGCCTCAACTAAATACCATTTATGCAAATGATTCATGGGAGCATTTTGCGCCCACTGTTGCAGAGTAGTTTGATGGGTTTCCACTAGGGCGATAATTTCAGCTCGCTCGGTTTCTGGCTGTGTGGGGAAGAGCGCTAGGTGTGTCAGGGCTGCATAGAAATGGAAAATGGGAACAACAATCACTCCCGATACTGCCATAAAATACTGTTTTACTTGGGCGGTATAGTCTAGGGCAGCCTTGTGGTTGCCAAAGACGTAGGCAAGAAGCAGTTTGTAGATGTAAGCATAAGCGCTCACCGAGAGTTCATTGTCCTGATGGTGCTTAGGAAGCATTACCGTTTCATCGTAGGTAGTTCCAATTAAGCAATCTGGTTGACCCACAGTTTCCCTCAAGTTCCGCACAATCTGCCCCATCATCCCCAAATAAACTTTGGCAGAATCTTGCTTCGCCTGCACCATGACTGCGCTATAAACTGGTATTTCGGATTCCAAAGTGTCCAGTTCGACTCCACTGAAAAACTGGGCATAAGAGTGATTGATTATGCTGTAGCCAGCGTGTACAAAATCACCACTTTCCATGCCAGCTAGATAGCCATCTTTCAGCGTCGGTATTGTTGCCCTCAAAGCTTCCCGGTGATGCTGAATAAAGAAGCCAAACATAGCCAGAATTATGGACTTGAATTCCCGTACATTGAAGCGATCGAGCAATGAAAGCGCTAATTTACCCAAACCGTAGCCTGTTTCAACCTCTCCCAAAAAGGCACAAAGCACCATGCCGTGAATCGCATATCCCACAATTGATGCGGGTGTATTCCCAAAGGAGAGCGATAAACTCACCATCGTGGAACTCAGTAGGGGCAGTAAACCGGGCATTCCCTGGATAATGGGTGCAAATAATATTGCTAACAGTTGCATGGCAGCAGTCGCCTTGGCATCGGTCATCACCGGCAGATTAGCTAGATATTCAATCCGTCTCCCGCTTAGTTGGGCGGCCAGGGTTTGTAGCGCTTTGCCAATCAAGGCTTCGTCAGGTTCGGCGGGCAGTTCAACCCCTAATTGTCCGAGTGCATCTCTGGCTACTGCGATCGCTGCTAAAGCCTTGCCCTGAGCTATCTGTGCGGCAATCTGAATTTCGTAAATTTTAACTTTGTCTAGAATCGTCTGGGCATTCTGTAACACCAGTGCTGCAATCTGTTCCATGCCGTCAAAGTCACCATTCAAATAGGTGGCTTCTGCGGTAGCAACGTATAGATTTAGGGTCAATTCATACTGGCTTTGCCAACCATTTACCTCTAGTAGCCCAATCCCCGTTTGCAGATAAACTCTTGCCGCAGCGTAGGCGGTAGAACTTCTTGCCTTACGCCCAGATGCTAAGTTTAGTTGAGCTAAGGCAAGGCGATCGCTCGGTTGAGTAATTAACTCAATTCCTCGATTCAAATGCCCAACAATATCAAACAGTTTTTCCTCTTGCTCTATTGCTGAGCAATTTTGCTGAAGTAATTGTCCGACTTTGAGATGCGTTGCTTTTTTCTGTGAATCTGGAATGAGGGAATAGGCAGCTTGCTGGACGCGATCGTGCAGGAATTTATAATTTGCATTAGCAGCAGCTTGGTTAAGAGTAGCGATATCGTCACTTTGGGTGAAGAATTTATAGACTTCGGTGGTGGGGATGAGCAAGCCTTCTTGTAACGCTTTCCACAAATCAGCCGCCGTTTCTTCGGATGACTTTTCTGAAACGATCGCCAAAGTAGCTAAATCAAACTGCGCTCCAATACAAGCCGCCCACTTCAGCACAGCCTGAGTTGCGATCGGTAGCTTCTGCAATTGCAGTGCCATAAACTCCACCACATCATCGGTGATAGCTAAAGCTCTGACTCGAGCAATATCGCACTGCCAATACCGTATATTCCCATCAAAGGTAATCAACCCATCGTCATGTAACGCCTTGAGAAACTGCGTGGCAAAGAAGGGATTACCCTGAGTTTTTTGATACACCAATTCTGTCAACGGCCCGGCCAAGGAAAAATCGCAATTCAGCGTATCTGCCACCAATTGATTCATATCCGCTAAACTCAACGGTTGTAGCGTAATATTATTTACCGTCGCCCCAGACTTCACAATCTCATCCACCGTTAAGATAAACGGGTGAACGGGTGACACTTCATTATCCCGATAAGCACCTAATACCAAGAGATGCCCTGTATCTTGCATCAACAGTTGCAATAACTTCAAAGATGCGCCATCCGCCCACTGCAAATCGTCCAAAAACATCACTAACGGATGTTCTTCTGTGGTAAACACGTGCACAAATTTTTGCATTAGCATATTGAAGCGATTTTGTGCCGCACTTCCCGACAGTTCTGGTGCAGGAGTTTGACCGCCAATGATTCGTTCTAACTCGGGAATTACCTCAATCAGCACTTGCCCGTTGTCTCCAACTACTGACAAAATCCTGGTTTTCCAAGTTTGTAACTGAGCGTCACTTTCTGATAGCAATTGCCCCATCAAATCCCGAAAAGCTTGCACAAAAGCCGAAAAGGGAATGTTGCGCTGAAATTGGTCGTATTTGCCCTTAATAAAATAACCGCGCTGACGAACAATCGGCTTATGAACTTCATTCACTACTGCCGTTTTGCCAATGCCAGAGAACCCTGCAACCAGCATCATTTCGGTTCGGCCTGCGCTGACTCTTTCAAAAGCCGCTAATAAATTCTCAACTTCAGTTTCTCTGCCGTAGAGCTTTTCGGGTATGAGGAAACGGTCTGTAATATCCCGCGTTCCCAATGCAAACGTCTCAATGTTACCCGTTTTTTGTAATTGAACCAAACAAATCTCTAAATCGTGCTTCAATCCTAACGCACTTTGATAGCGATTTTCGGCATTCTTCGCCATCAGCTTACTGACAATTTGGGACAATACTAGGGGAACTTTTGGATTAATTTGATGTACCGAAATCGGCTGTTTTGCTAGATGACTATGCACTAACTCCATTGGGTCGTCTGACGCAAAGGGTAACTGTCTTGTCAACAATTCATAGAAGGTTACACCGAGGGAATAAAAGTCACTCCGATAGTCAATGCCTCGATTCATTCTTCCTGTTTGTTCTGGGGAGAGATAGGCTAATGTTCCTTCGAGGATGTTGGGATTCTGGATTTCTTGGGTTTCACGGGGAAGCAGGGAAGAAATACTGAAGTCAATGAGTTTAATTTGTTGGCTATTTGGGTTAATTAGGATATTTGCCGATTTGATATCTTTATGAATAACTCGGTTTTGGTAGAGATAGTCTAGAATATCTGCTAGTTGGAGGGCATTGTTGAGAAAGTTTTCTAAAGATACAGATTTATCGGGTTGGTTTTTATCTGTTGCTGCCTTAAGATAAGTAGATAGGGAGATTCCTCCAAAGTCCTCCATTATCAAAGCATAGGCGTTTTTGTAAGGTACTAAATCGAGGGGTTTAACAATACTGGGGATGTTGAGATTTTTGGCAATGGTATATTGGTTGCGAAAATGCACCAATTCATTGAAGTTGGGGTATTCGTTTCGCAGCAGTTTAATGACGACTAGAGTGCGATCGCTCTTCCGAACACCGCGATATACTAGAGTGCGAGATCCTGCATAGAGTTGTTCTGTGATACGATACCCAGTCAGGTCAGTAATTGCATCCATTTTCTAGTCCTTAAAAAAATTGGGGGTTACTATATTTATAGTTTATCTAGCAAACCAGGAAAATCCCGGCGTTGTCTCTAATTTGCCTGAACTTGTCAGTCCACGTTCTGTACGAACGCTCGTCGCTCGCTCGTTGGATACTGGAGCCATACCATTAATTGCTTAGAATTTGTCTGCACTGGTTCGGGACTTATACATAAGTATGCTTATAAGGGTCAGTCTGCACTTTGGCAGGATGTTAAAAAGTCTATTAAAACTAGATACTCTCTAACAAATATAAGCGGAGATAGCCAAGTTGTAGTTGTTCCTTTTTCAGGTGACATGAGATTTGAGGTAGTCCCGGCTTTTGAAAACACAGATTCTAATTTTGCTTATTTTTTGTCTCCTGCTGCTGTGGGAAAAAGCGCGATCGCTCTTTCACTTGACAGAGTGTACGGGCAACAAAATCGCCATGCACCGCGCTGTAACTTACTGCCAATTGAGTCACCTCTTTCCGCACAGTTTCCAGAAGTTTTAGGAGATGCGATCGCCAAGAGTGTTGGGTTTGTTAAGAATTCCTCAAAACAGATGCAGTAAATACGGGACATTCTCATGGCTTGGGGCGATCGCTGTGTTCGCCCCCATCAGGAAATCTCTCGCTCAAACTTTCATTGAAATAATACTGACACCAAAATTCTGCTACTTCTAACAACATGGGTATAGATTCAGCAACGATACCCGAACCAGATTGCAAGCCGTAACGTTCTACATATTCTCTAGCTAGTTTATAAGCCCAATAGGGAAAATCTGCCTCTACAAAACAGCGCAGCGCATACTCTAGCTTCAGTAAATCTCCACTGCGGACAAAGCGCACCGTCGTCCACCTAAAATTGCGGTAGTCATCCCCTTGCAACCCATCAATGTCTCTCAATAATCTCCTGAGAGATTGCCTGCTTTCGTAACTAGGACTTTCTAGGTAACTTTCCATCAGCGAAATTGCTTCATCCACTAACTGTTGTTGCTGTTCCCATTCTGCCTCGGTAAAGTGTTCGGGACAAGTCATCCGATGCAGTTGCTGCTGTACCCGTTTAGCAATGTACAGTGCAAACTTGGCGGCGGCAATTTCATCAACGCACAGACTTTTGATGCTCGTCAGCCTGGTTATCGGTATAGCTAATCGAGCTTTTTCAACATCTGAGGTTGCTTGAATCCATTTTTTGATTTTATTGGCAGTAGCACGTTGTTGGTTGTTTTGTTTCATTTTCAATGACCTGATGCACGACTTTTATCGTCAGTCTGATGAACTGTATCTGTATAGTTATTACAATGATGGCAGGCAATACCTTCATTAATAAGCGTGTAGATTTACAATAATAAATTCTAATTCTGTTGAATAACTAAAAACAGTGACATTCGGCAAATTTAATAAATTATCTAGATTAAAATCCATATGCAGTCAGAGCGTAAATTGTAGTGATTGCTACATTTTACCCCAAGTTGCCGGAAGAGCCAAGTGCATTATACAAAAAGCTATCCCGCTTACTGGGCGATCGATCGGGTGCTGGGTGCGTTAGCGAACCCCTAGAAGAAGATCGCCCTCAATACAACCTCACCACAAGGAACAGCGATCGCTCCTTTTCAAGGTTCCCAGTTCTCTGCGGGGGAATGAGGAGTTTTCGGCAGGCGATCGCTATCAACTTTAGCGAGTGCTCTTCCTTCTTCAACCGCAAAAACTGCCTGTTGGTGAATAGCACCAGTGAGGTCGTGAATCCAAATTAAGGGGATGATTTAAGCTTATTTGCAGGTCGTGTTCTATCGTAGGGATATAACCGTAAGCTGTTGCGGGATTTAAATTGTCTGTCAAAAAACAATCAAACAATGAGTGGGGTTTCCCGCCCGCGTCGAATATGCAATTTAAATGCCGCAACAGCTTACCCCCGTATCGCTTCCCTAGAAACAACTAAATTCACGCTCGTTTTCCGCTTCCCGTATTCCTATATAATATCGTTTCCGGTTGCATCGGAATCATAAAATCGAGTCAACAGTCAACCGATTTTAGATTTGAGATTTTAGATTTGAGATTTTAGATTTTTAACAGTCAACAGTCAACCGATTTTAGATTTGAGATTTTAGATTTTTAACAGTCAACAGTCAACAGTCAACCGATTTTAGATTTGAGATTTTAGATTTTTAACAGTCAACAGTCAACAGTCAACAGTTAACAGTTAACAGTCAACAGTCAACAGTCAACAGTCAACAGTCAACAGTCAACAGTCAACAGTCACGGACGGTGTAACCGGAATTGATATAACCTCTACTTTGTTAGGTGAAAACCTATCAAAGCAAGTCGCCTTTATGAATCAAGAATCGATCGCCTATGAAAAACTTGAAAATGTCAATTCTATAATTCAAGAACGCCACGCTAACAAAAAAGATTGAGATGGCGATCGCCCGAGAGGAATTTTTGACGCAGATGTGCGGGTGACTCGCCTGTACCGATCGCAAATTGGTCGATCGAACACCATCAAAATTTAAGATTAGCCTCGCCGACGGCGATCGGGTAAAATCACAGCACTTGCCCGCCGAGGGGTTAATCTGTTAAAACTAACAAAGTTTGATGATTTCTCAGAAATAACATACATGGTTGCTACATCCGTCAAGATTAAACACGAAGTCAAAGACTTGTCCCTCGCCCCCTTGGGAAAGCAACGCATTGAGTGGGCCGGTCGGGAAATGCCCGTTTTGCGGCAAATTCAAGAACGCTTCGCTAAAGAAAAGCCTTTTGCTGGCATTCGCTTGGCTGCTTGCTGCCACGTAACCACAGAAACCGCTCATTTGGCGATCGCCATCAAACTCGGCGGTGGCGACGCCGTACTGATCGCCAGCAACCCCTTGAGCACTCAAGATGACGTAGCGGCTTGCTTAGTTGAAGAGTACGGCATTTCCGTCTTCGCCCTCAAAGGAGAAGACGCCGCTACCTACGAACGTCACGTCTACACAGCCCTAGACCACCGCCCCAATATTATCATCGACGACGGCAGCGACGTAGTAGCGGCACTGATCCAGCACCGCCCGAACCAAATTTCCGACTTGATCGGAACTACCGAAGAAACTACCACAGGCATCGTGCGCCTGCGGGCAATGTTGAAAGACGGCGTGCTGACTTTCCCCGCAATGAACGTCAACGACGCCGACACCAAGCACTTCTTTGACAACCGCTACGGCACCGGTCAATCTACTCTAGACGGCATTATCCGCGCTACCAATATTTTGTTAGCCGGTAAAAATATTGTGGTTGCAGGTTACGGTTGGTGCGGCAAAGGCACGGCACTGCGCGCCCGCGGCATGGGTGCTAACGTAATTGTTACCGAAATCGATCCGATTCGGGCGATCGAAGCAGTGATGGACGGTTTCCGCGTCATGCCGATGGACGAAGCAGCAACAGTCGGAGATATATTCATTACCGTTACTGGCAACAAACACGTCATTCGTGCCGAACATTTCGAGACAATGAAAGACGGCGCAATTGTTTGCAATTCCGGTCACTTCGACATTGAAATTGACCTCAAATCCCTTGGCACAAAAAGCACCGACGTGAAAACAGTCCGGTCTTTCACTCAAGAATATCGCCTCAATAATGGCAAGTCGATTATTGTGTTGGGCGAAGGCCGTTTGATCAACTTGGCAGCAGCCGAAGGACACCCCAGCGCCGTGATGGATATGAGCTTTGCTAACCAAGCTTTAGCCTGCGAATATCTGGTTACGAACAAAGGCAAACTAGAGCCAGGTATTCACTCAATCCCCGTGGAAGTTGATAAAGAAATTGCCCGTCTCAAATTGGAAGCAATGGGTATTCACATTGATACCTTGACTGCCGAACAAATTGAGTACACTAACTCTTGGACTTCGGGCACTTAATCATCTAACTGTTGTCAGTTGATAGTTGTCAGTTGATAGTTGTCAGTTGATAGTTGTCAGTTGATAGTTGTCAGTTGATAGTTGTCAGTTGATAGTTGTCAGTTGATATAGCAATCCTAAATCAGTTTCATTTCAATAACTGGTTCCCAGGCGTTTAGCCTGGGAATCAATGTCCCGAGGCTCTGCCTCGCGAAAATCGAGGCAGAGCCTCTAGATATGAGTTCCTAGCCAGAGTCTAGGAAGGAGAGTAACCAATTGACAACCAACAACTGTGAACTGACAACCAACAACTGTGAACTGACAACCAACAACTGTGAACTGACAACCAACAACTGTGAACTGACAACAACCAACTGTCAACTGTCAACTGACTTCTTCTTACCAATTATTAAATCAAAATGGTTGAATGGATAACTAACACAATGCAGTCGATGGGCTATCTCGGAATTGGCCTGTTGATGTTTTTAGAAAATCTTTTCCCGCCCATCCCCTCAGAATTGATTATGCCGCTGGCAGGATTCACGGTATCGAAGGGCGGAATGGAGTTTGCACCGGCGATCGCCGCAGGGGTAATCGGTACAGTTCTGGGGGCGCTTCCCTGGTACTATGCGGGTAAATTATTGAGCGAAGAACGCTTGAGGAATTTAGCCGACAAATACGGCAAGTGGATCACTGTATCGGGCGCCGATATTGACAAAGCGAATAGATGGTTTAACAGACACGGCAACAAAGCCGTATTTTTGTGTCGCCTCGTACCGGGAGTTCGCACCCTGATTTCCTTGCCCGCTGGCATCAATAATATGCCTTTAATTCCTTTTTTACTCTACTCAACAGCCGGCACTCTTTTGTGGGTGAGTTTCCTGACTTTTGCCGGATATAAACTCGGGGAAAATTATGCACTTGTAGATGAGTATCTCGATCCGGTTTCCAAAATAGTGGCGGTGATTATTGTCATTTGGTTGATTTTGTGGGTTATTAAAAAGAATATGCAAAAAGAATAAAATCGCAGATAAATGCAGACATCACCAAAAACATCTGCGTTTATCTGCTGTGATCTGCGGTTAAAAATCAATTTATCAAAACTTTATACAAATATTTAGAATTGATTGAGGTTTAGGCAGATAATCGTGGCAAAATAGGGAACATTCCTATCCGCGCTGTTAAGATATGTACGAAAAGATAGTAGCCCCGACAACAGGTTCTAAAATTACTTTCAAAGACGGTTCGCCGATCGTCCCCAATGACCCGATTATTCCCTTCATTCGCGGCGACGGTACCGGCGTTGACTTGTGGCCTGCATCCCAGAAAGTCATGGATGCTGCGGTAGAAAAGGCTTACGGCGGCGATCGAAAAATCAACTGGTTTAAAATCTATGTAGGCGACGAAGCCTGCGATGTCTACGGTACTTACCAATATCTGCCCCAGGATTCCTTAGACGCCATCAAAGAATACGGTGTCGCCATCAAAGGGCCGCTGACAACGCCCGTAGGCGGCGGAATTCGATCGCTAAACGTAGCTTTGCGGCAAATCTTTGACCTTTACGCCTGCGTGCGGCCCTGCAAATATTATGATGGCACCCCGTCGCTGCACAAAACTCCCGAACTGCTAGACGTAATTATTTACCGGGAAAATACAGAAGATATTTACCTGGGAATTGAATGGGCTAAAGGCAGCGAAATCGGCAAGAAATTGATTGAATTCCTGAATAATGAGTTAATTCCGGCCACACCAGAACACGGCAAAAAACAAATTCGCCTCGATTCTGGAATTGGCATTAAACCCATTAGCAAAACAGGTTCTCAGCGTTTGGTGCGACGGGCGATCGCCCACGCTTTGCGGTTGCCGAAAGACAAGCAGCAAGTGACTTTGGTGCACAAAGGCAACATCATGAAATACACCGAAGGAGCTTTCCGAGATTGGGGTTACGAGGTGGCCACTACCGAATATCGCGATCGGTGCGTGACTGAAAGAGAGTCTTGGGTTCTCGCCAACAAAGAACAAAATCCCGAGATTAGCTTAGAAGATAATGCCCGCAAAATAGATCCGGGATACGATGCTTTGACTCCCGAAAAACAAGCCAAAATTCGTCAAGAAGTCGCCGACGTTTTGTTTGCAATTTGGGGAAGTCACGGCAGCGGTCAGTGGAAAGAAAAGATTATGGTCAACGACCGAATTGCTGACAGTATTTTCCAACAAATTCAAACTCGACCCGCCGAATATTCGATTTTGGCGACGATGAATTTAAACGGCGATTATTTGTCCGATGCGGCGGCAGCAATTGTCGGCGGATTGGGCATGGGCCCCGGCGCGAATATTGGTGATGAATGTGCAGTTTTTGAGGCGACTCACGGCACTGCACCGAAACACGCCGGTTTAGATAAAGTCAATCCCGGTTCCCTGATTTTGTCCGGGGTGATGATGTTAGAATACATGGGATGGCAGGAAGCAGCAGATTTGATTAAAAAGGGTTTGGGAGCGGCAATTTCTAACGGTGAAGTTACTTACGATTTGGCGAGGTTGATGGAGCCGCCGGTACCGGAGTTGAAGTGTTCGGAGTTTGCAGAGGCGATTATTAAGCACTTTGCTGATTGAGTTTGAGGGCTTTTTTTGAACGGGCTAGAAGCCCGTTCCACAACCAGTAAACTTGCTTTGTGGGGAGTAGGGGTTGGGCGTCCCGCCCTCCCGAAAATACAATTTAGATGGGGGGTTTATAATGATGGAACAGCCATGCCGCGCTCAACTGCGGGACGCTTCTGCACGGTTTCTACCCAACGTTTGAGGTGGGGGTAATTGTCGAGGGTTAATCCTTGAAATTCGTAAATAGCAACCCAGGGATAGGTAGCAATGTCGGCGATAGAATAGTCGCCGCAGATGTATTCGTATTTTGCTAGTTGAGTGTCTAATACTCCGTAGAGGCGCAAGGTTTCTTTTTCGTAGCGCCCAATCGCATAGGGAATTTGTTCGGGTGCAAAGCGTTTGAAGTGGTTTAGCTGACCGAACATCGGCCCGACGCTGGCCATTTGAAACATCAGCCACTCCATAACTTGAAAGTATTTTTCTTTGTCGGTGGGGAGAAATTTGCCGCTTTTTTCGGCCAGATAGATCAGGATGGCGCCCGACTCGAAGACGGTGATGCCGTTATCTCGATCGACTATGGCCGGAATTTTGCTGTTGGGGTTGATTGCGATGAACTCTGGGCTAAATTGGTCGTTTTTTGTGATGTCAATGACGTGCACGCTGTAGGGTAAGCCTATTTCTTCCAGCATGATGGAGACTTTGCGGCCGTTGGGTGTGGTAAAAGTGTAGAGGTCAATCATACTTGTGATGTTAAGTTGAAAGTTGGCAAGGCAGGAAATAATCGGCTATTGTATCACAATTTGGACTAAAACTGCGGATATTTTATCTATTGTGTTAAAATTATCTGAGAATAATAGAAGAATGACGATCGCTCAAAATGGACATTATTGAAATTCTCAAAGACGATTATCAAAGATTTCCTGACAATCAGACTTACAGCATTTATGCAAAAGATGTTTATTTTGAAGACCCGGTGAATCGATTTACAGGAATCGATCGCTACCGCAAAATGATCGGGTTTATGGGGACTTTTTTTCAGGATGTAAATCTCGATTTGCACGGCATTTCGCAGTCGGGAGATACTATAGAAACTCGCTGGACTCTGAGCTGGATCGCACCGCTACCTTGGAAACCGAAAATGGCGATCGCCGGTAGGAGCGAACTTAAAGTCAACAGTGACGGTTTAATCGTTTCTCACATTGATTATTGGGACTGTTCGCGGTTGGATGTGTTCAAACAGCTTGTATTTCCTATAAAAACTAATTTTTGAGAATTGTTCTGAGGTTTTTTAGCAATAAAAAATAGTGTTTCAAGAGCGATCGCCCTTTTTTAACCGCAGATGTTAGCAGATGAACGCTGATGGATTGTTATATGTCGCAATTGATATAGCGGTTCTCAGAAAGATGAGGTACGTAGTTGGGCTTGGGCCCTCAAGCGTCTGGGTGGTTATGTAAGCTGTCAGTCATACCTCATCTTTTTGAGAAAGGCTATATCTAAAATAAATAATTTTAACTTATCTTGACATTGCAGCAATTTCGCGAATCACCGGAAATGCGCTGTGTTCAGCGGTGGGCGATCGCCCAAATTAATTACCCCACTAAATTAATTTATGTTACATAACGTTACAATATAGGAGTAAAGAACTTTCAGGCGAGCTAAACAATCAATGCGCTTAATATTAATGACTGGAAAAGGCGGCGTCGGCAAAACATCCGTAGCCGCTGCGACTGGGCTGCGGTGTGCCGAATTGGGATACAAAACCCTAGTGCTGAGCACAGATCCCGCCCACTCCCTAGCCGACAGCTTCGACATGGAACTCGGACACGATTCGCGGCTGGTGAAACCGAATTTGTGGGGAGCAGAATTAGACGCTCTCAGGGAATTAGAAGGCAATTGGGGAGCAGTCAAGCGCTACATTACTCAAGTCTTGCGAGCGCAGGGGCTCGAAGGGGTGCAAGCTGAAGAATTAGCCATCTTGCCAGGAATGGATGAAATCTTCGGTTTAGTGCGAATGAAGCGGCATTACGACGAAGGCGAATTTGATGTTTTAATTATCGATTCTGCTCCGACTGGCACAGCATTGAGACTGCTAAGTTTGCCCGAAGTTGGCGGCTGGTACATGAGAAAATTTTACAAGCCGCTGCAAGGTATATCCGCCGCCCTTCGACCTTTAGTTGAACCTATTTTTAGACCGATTGCGGGTTTTTCTTTGCCAGACAAAGAGGTGATGGATGCACCTTACGAATTTTACGAACAAATTGAGGCTTTGGAAAAGATTTTAACCGACAATACTGTAACTTCGGTAAGGTTAGTTACCAATCCCGAAAAAATGGTAATTAAAGAGTCTCTGCGCGCTCATGCCTATTTGAGTTTGTACAATGTAGCCACAGATTTAGTAGTAGCAAACCGGATTATTCCGGCAGAAGTAACTGACCCATTTTTTAAACGGTGGAAAGAAAGCCAGGAGCAGTACCGTCAGGAAATCCACTCAGATTTCATGCCGCTGCCAGTTAAGGAAGTGCCGCTTTATTCCGAAGAGATGTGCGGTTTGCCAGCTTTGGAACGCTTGAAAGAAACGCTTTACAAAGACGAAGATCCCAGTCAAATATATTACAAAGAAAATACGATTAGGATTGTTCAGGAAAACAATCAGTATAGTCTTGAACTGTATTTGCCGGGAATTGCTAAGGATCAGATTCAGTTGAGCAAAACTGGAGATGAGTTGAATGTTCGGATTGGGAATCACCGCCGGAATATGGTTTTGCCACAAGCTTTAGCGGCGCTGCAACCTTCCGGGGCGAAGATGGAGGATGATTATTTGAAGATTAAGTTTGCTTGATGCTACGGGTAAGGACACGGCATTGCCGTGTCCCTACAATTAATCGGGCGGTAGTTACATCTCTCGCGAGCATTATGGCTGGGAGTCCTTGCCCGTGCTACGATTATTTTGGTGTAGGGAAACGGCATTGCCGTGTCCTCCCTTACTGCTGGCTAGATACAATTAACAGGACTTAGCATGAATGACTTATTTTAATGCCTCATCAATCACTGCATCGCTAACACCTCGACGCTTCAAACTTGGGACTCTTGTACCCCGTGAACAAGTCCGGCAATTATCTTAGAAAATCAGTAATTTTATTCCATTTCATGACTTCTGCCAAATCAATCGCCGTCAACTCATCCGGATTCTTAATCATCTTATCAGCGCCATACTTTAATAATAATTTAACAGGAGTTAAGTTGCCAGCCAATGCCTCATATTGCAGCATAGTCCAACCATTTTCATCAATTTGATTTACAATAGTAGGATTTTCACTTAATGCACAATCAATTTTGGCCGCCATATTCTCACTCATTGGATGCTCGCCGATTTCATATTCATCCTTATTTCTTGACTCTTTATTTAAATAGCTATCGGGAACAATTCGGATTTCTCTTGGATCGCCGAATTCCAAACCCCAGGCATCATCATGCACACGCCTTCGATCGCTATTCATTTTAAGCCGCATTGCATTAACAGTATATGCACCATAAACTATCCCATGAATAGAATATATCCAATCATCGATATCGTTGAAGCCCATCACAATCCGGTCGCCCGATCCAATTCCATCTATCCATCTCGGATCGTTTAATAAATCTCCACTAACTTTCAGACCATCAAAGTTAACATTCCCCACCCACATATGTTCAACTGACGGTTCAGAATCTGTCACTTTTCCTGTAGGAAATTGAATTTTTACTGCACTTATATCCAGCCCAGGAATTATCCGCCGCCTTTCCCATGACAACTCACGCCAAAAATATTTAAATGATTCGCGTGCCTTCTTGCTAGCAAGATTTATATCCGGGTCATTACCCTTAAATAGATAAATATTTTGACTCATTTACCACCCCCTAGTCGATCGTTCGAGGTCCTCCTAATGTTAATATACATCATAAGCAGGTTAAGTATATCAAGGGAAAGGGATGAAAAGAATTTGACCTTCATATTCATCAGGCTGACTGCAACAAATAAATAGTTCTAAATCATCAATTATCTTACCAATGGGTGCTGTTGCAATAACCTCAACAACTCCAAGCATAGGCAGTCCTTGATTGACTCGCTCGTATGCATACATCGTAATAGTGGCTACATCATGGGTAAGTAAGATGCGTCCTTCATTAGCCGCCCATTCTAAAATATCTGGATCGTCAGTGTGAATCAGCCCTACATCTTGGACACGAACAATATCCAATTCAGGCAAACGCCTCACGAGCCCACGCAATATGGCTCCATTAAAATTTTCATCAGTTAGAAGGCGCACTTGGTATCGACTCCCCTTTTGACTGATAACGAGTAAGCAAACGTTGTCTCAGATCAACTAAGTTGTGTTTTTGAGAAAGTTGTTGTCTCAGTTGCTGAGCTTGTTGGCTGCGCTGCTCCAAATAACTGTCAATTTCCTGACGATGGTTGAGATAATAAGCAATGGTACTGTATATGTCTTCTAAGCGAACAACTGAATACTGAATAGCGATTTCTTCGGGAGTGGAGCCATTGTGGTATGAAGCAAGTATGCTATCTAGGGTCACTCGACTCGAACCTATACGGATACCTCCCGCTTCATCCCAACGGAAAGGGGGAGAGGTTGCTTGGAATTTTGCTGGGGCGCTGATTAGGGACATATTGTGCCTGACTTGAACTGTATAAAAACATTGTAGCAAGAAGCCTAATGGTTTGTCTGAAGGTAATGAAAGCCAACCATTAAAACCCGTGTCTACGATCGCCTCATGTGTGTGAATTTTCCCATCTGAGTCACATATTGAAAGCGAGATAATCGCTTCAAAATCAGCATTAATGATTCCTGGGATCGTACATATCTCTTGGTTCGTCCACCGAATCGGCGAACGTGACGATACCCAACGCGAACAATCCAGATTTGAGAATTTGGGTGACGAGATTCAAGGCGAGCGCAAGCAGCTATTTCACTCGCATAAACTTCAAAATCTCCAGTTTCAAGGTCAATCGCTACAATTTTGCCTTGATTGCCCGATTCGATTTGTGAGCGTATTTGAGTTTGATAAATGCGATCGCCACGTTGAGCAAATTCTTCTTTGCTATAGAGGGGTTGACTGACTACCATGATTACCACTTTTCCTCGAGCTTTGCCTTAACTATAATTATATTGGTTTGGGCTGAAAAATTGTTTCAGTCCCCCTAAAATCATACTCTGCTTCCATAACTATTCCTCTCCCTCTTCTTTTCCATCCTCTGCGCCCTCTGCGCCCTCTGCGGTTTGTTCAATCTTTCCTAGATTCAACTCAATCTTTTTCTGCTGACGTTCCGACGCAGCTTTTTGCAGCAGTTTCAATTTTTCTGGATCGGCATTCGATCGCCAAAACAACTTATGATCCTTAATCTTAACGCAATTTTCCTCCAAACACTTCACCCATTCCCGATGTTTTTTAACTGCGCCACGATCCAGAATCCCTAACTTTTCTTCTTGGCGGCTGAGTTTCGCAAACTTGTCATAATGCGGATAACTAGCAGTAACAAAAGCTTCTTTTCTCACTAAAATTGGCGGGTTGTACAAATCAGAATAGTCTTGATAGCTCATAGAAAGGTCGCGCAAATCTATGTGCATAGAAGTGTGGAGAGCTGGATGCGGGTTAGTGTCAAAATCGGGATAAAATAAATACGAAATCTGAGGCTTGCGAGCGTGAAATTTGATGATTGTAGCGCCGTCAAGCCTGCCAATTGTGCGGTTGGCGCAGCCTTCGTAGAGCCGCAGCAAAGGGTCTAGTTCTTCTAATGCAGAGACGTGAACTGAAAGAGAACCGGGCTGTTTGTAGCCGATCGCACTATCTTCGCAGCAATCCGCCACAATATCAGCTTTGCCCAAACTGTACAGCATTAAATCAGCCAAAGTGCAAGCTTTTTGATAATTGTCAAACAAACCTTTAATGTCGTTGCGGATTTGAGCCGGGAGTCGGCGGATTGAAGGTCGATCGCCCAAACCGTTGAGAGCGAGATATACTAGCAAATCCTGGCGGCGCTTGTCGGCGATTGTCTCCCAATCATCCGCATCCGTTGCTTGCAAAATCACCCTCCAAGCGCGATTAAAACTGTGAAATTCCTCCTTAATGGGGGATTCTTCCGCTAGTTCGCCTTTAACCGGAAGCCGGCCCCGATCGCTCACAAAAGCCATCAAAGGAGCCAGCATTTCCGCATAATCCTCAAACCGCTTAACTTGCGATCGCACTCTGGGAGTCGATAAGTGCGATCGAAACCGAGAAGCACGAAAACCTTCGCCCTCCGCAGCATCCCGAAACACAAAATAAATCCCCAAAGCCACAGGAATTGCATCAACACTCAAAACTTGGTCGATATAAACTTTCAACTCTTCTTGTTCGTAATACTTCTGAAAAGTATTCCGAGAAGTAATCACCCCATCCCCGTAAGCAATTTGACCTCGATCGCTATCATCAATCAAAACTTGAGCCGCTACAACTAATAAATTATTAGTTAATTCCCAAGCATTCAGCAAAGCTTCTCGGCGTTCCGCCAAAGATTCAATTACATTAATCACATAACCAATATTCACAATATCCGCACAAGTTCGCGGAGTATCCGGCTGATAGTATGGGTCCCAACCCGAAATAGCATAACCCTCTTGTGCAATATATTTAAGATCCCCGCCGTAACCGCAACCGTAATCAAAAAAAGTCGCCCCGTCGATCGCTAAATCAGCTTCTAAAACCAGACGCAAAGGTTTAGAAAGCGAGTTGCGTACCATCGCAGCTTTGTGTCGCTCGATTTTGGGAATTGAAAGGTCGCTATTCTCCTGTCTCAAACGCTCGACTACAGCATGATCTTTGATTTCCACACCGCAATATCCCAAGTATTTGAGCCAACCCTCGCGAGTCCCGATAACGCTAGTATTGTCAAGCAGTCCCCATCCTTCCTCGCAGCGAGTCAGTCGAGCAAACTTCTCGTAGTGGGGATAATCCGCAGTTATAAAAGTTTCCTTGCGGTGCAAAACCGGGGGATTTTCGCTGTTGCTGTAATCGAAATATTTAACTTCTCCTGTTTCGAGATTAATTTGGATGCTGGTTTGCAAAGCAGGGTGAGCGTCAGTATCGAAATCAGGGTAAAAAAGATAAGATATTTTAGGTTGATGGAGTGAAAATTTAACTAAAGTTGCTGCATCAATATTTTCGAGAGTATGTCTGGCACAATTTTCGTAAGTTACGAGTACAGGGTTGAGTGTCGGTAAAGCCGAAACGTGAACGTAAAAAGCCGTGGGTAATTTTTTGCCAACCTTGCTTTCCCGACAGCAGCGAGCCACTTTTGCCACCAGATTGTCAACACAAAAATTATTGATTTCCTCGGGCGGGTCTGGCACAGTATTTACTGAATCTTGCTCAGAAATAGCCTTTTTTTCATACAATAAAAGTTTTCGAGCAAAAGCCGTCAAAGGCGTTAGAAGTTCTCCATTATTTTCTAATGAATCGCTATCTAAAATAGTGTTTGTACTGGTATCATAATTCATAGCTAAATTAATTATTTCTTTTTAATTAACCGCAGAGAACGCAGAGGACACAGAGTGAAAAAAGACAGAAAAAATTTATTTTTTAGTCTTTTAGAGAGGGACTAGAGTTGATACAGCCACAATTTTAATTGCCGACAAATCTAACAACTAAAAACCGACTTAAATATTAACTAAACATTCGAGTTTCCACAAATTCTTGAACCCGGGCTAAATGAATGGACAAACTCACTAATATTTTATCAACCATCTCAATAGTTGACAATGTTACCCCTGGTTGGTGAAAATGAAAGCCTCGCGCTTGATGCTCCAATTGTGCGGCCAAATCCGACATCTGAGCAACTCCCACATTAGCAGAAGTTCCCTTGAGACGGTGTGCTTGATATTCCACAGCTTGCCAATCTTTAGCTTCTACGGCTATTTTGGCAGCAGCCACATCAGCTTGCGCGTTTGCCACAAAAGCTTGCAAAAGTCGCTCGGGCAATTTAATATTAACTCGTCCGAGTTGTTCCAATCTGCTCTTGTCGAACAGTCCGTCGCAGTCTGCGTGTTCCCAAGTTTGAAGCCCGATCGCCCTTGGTGCCGGTACAGCCACAACCTGCGCTTTTTCCAAAACTTCTGTATAATTTGTTGCTAATTGAGATTTATTTTCCAAATTAATACTTTTAACTCCATACTTATTTTCCAACTGAACATTTTGAGCTTCATACTTTTTCAGCGCCGCCCCCAAAGCATCTAAATCTACAGGTTTGCTGAGATAATCGTCCATCCCCGCCGCCAGACACTTTTCTCGTTCCCCCGGCATAGCGTGAGCAGTTAAAGCAATCACAAAAGTATGCCGATCGCTTCCTTCGATTTCCCTCAACTTTTGCGCCGTTTTGTAACCGTCAAGTACAGGCATTTGACAGTCCATCAGCACTAAATCATAGCTGTTTTCTGCCAGCAAATCCAGCGCTTCTTGACCGTTGGCGGCGCAGTCAGCGTGATAGCCTAAAACGTTCAACTGTTCGACAATAACTTGTTGATTGATAGGGTGGTCTTCCGCCAGCAAAATTTTCAGCGATGACGGCAAATTTGGAGTAACATATTGAGAATAAACTGCTGGCAACTTGCAAGTATTAACAGCCTCCAAACTCCCAAAATCTCCCGTTCCCTTAACCGGTGCCAGCAAAGCCTCAAGCAGGCGGTTCGGCCGCACCGGTTCGATCAAATAGCTGCTAAAACCCAGACTGCAAAGCGCTTCAGCTTTCTGCTGTTCCCGCAAAGCAGTCATGGCAATTAACGAGTCAAATGCCGAGGTCGATCGCACTTTCCTAGCAAATTCCTCCGCATCCAAATCCGGCATTTGCAAGTCCACAAGCACCGCATCGCAGCTTTTTTCCCCTTCCCCCGAATGCTGAGAAATCCCACCCCGGGCATTTTTTAACCAACTCAAAGCCTCAGCAGCAGTTTCTGCCTCGTCGCAGCGGGCACCCCAACTTTGAGCGAGCGATCGTACCGCCGCCCTCCTCAAAGCGCTTCCAGAGACTACTAACAGCTTCTTGCCCGCAAGTTCGGGCTCGCGAGGCTCAATTTGCAACTGTTTTTCCAAAGGTACACTAAACCAAAAAGTCGAACCGCTGCCTAGCAAACTGCGAACCCCAATGTCGCCTCCCATGATCTCCACTAACTGTTTGCAAATAGCCAAACCCAAACCCGTCCCGCCGTATGGCCTAGTAAGAGAATCGTCTACCTGAGAAAAAGATTGGAACAGCTTTGTCTGCCCCTCCGGCGAAATTCCAATCCCCGTATCTCGCACCGAAAATAGCAATTTGGCGCCTTCTGGGCTTTCGGTCGATCGAGCGCCCCCCTTGACAGTTATGTGAACTAAAACTTGACCGCGATCGGTAAATTTTATCGCATTCCCCGTCAAGTTTAACAAAATTTGCTTTAATCTGTTCGAGTCGCCCACCAACTTTCTCGGCACCCAACTGTCAACTAAAATATTCAATTCAATATTTTTTTCTTCGGCAAAAGATACCACCATTTCTATCACCGACTCAATGCAGCTATTCAAATCAAAATTAGCCTTTTCCAGCCGCATTTCTCCAGCTTCAATCTTAGAGAAATCGAGGATATCATTAATAACATTCAGCAAATGTTCAGCACTGCGGTAAATAGTTTGAGCGCAGTCCCGCTGTTTCGGTTCCAGAGGAGCGCGCAGCAGCAATTGAGCCATGCCCAAAACCCCATTCATCGGAGTGCGAATTTCGTGACTCATGTTTGCTACGAATTGCGACTTCACCCGGCTCGCTTCTAGGGCCGTTTCCCGCGCTTCCACCAACTCATTAATCTTGTCTGCCACCATCACAATTCCCCCCACTTTCCCGTCGGGACTGTACCAAGGGTGAGCAGCCCAACGCAGGTACATAACAGAGCCATCGGCTCGTTCCCAAGCATCTTCGCTCACAGAAACTACCTCGCCTTTGAACACTTCTTGATACATTATTTTCCAGCGATTCGGCGTATCGGGAAACAATTCGTAATGACTGCAATTTGTCAGGGACTGCCATTCCAAATTAAATTGAGTCAGCCATTTGTGAGAGTTAGCTAAATAGCGCATTTCCGTATCGAACATCGCCATTGCTACCGGCACGCAAGTAATAATTTGTTTCAGTTGCTGCCGTTCCCTTTCTAGAGCATCTTCCGCCTGTTTCCGCTCAGTAATGTCGCTAATCATACCGGCCATCCGCAGCGGTTTTCCCTGATAATTTCGCTGAGCTTTTCCCTGAGAAGTGCAGTAGCGGTAAGCACCTGATGAGTGCAGCAGCCGGAATTCTACATTGTAGTCTATTTCTTGTTCCAAGTGAGCGGCGATCGCCCGGACGATGCCGTCCTTGTCCTCGGGGTGCAGGCGGTTGTAGAGAGCTTCCATTGTGCTGCCAAATTGCTGCCGCGACAAACCGATAATTTCCAAAAGGCGATCGTTCCAATAAACCTCATTTTTACTTAAATCCCAATCCCAAATTCCGTCGTTCACTCCCTCTAAAACTAACCTGTACCTTTCCTCACTTTCCTTAAGTTTTTGACTGGTATGAAACGCCTCAGATTCGGCGCGGTAAACGCGAAGGGCATTGTACAAACTGCGGGACAAACTCTCTGGAGACATCTTGCCTTTAGCGATATAATCAGAAGCTCCAGCTTTCATCAATTCCACAGCAATTTGTTCGTCGCCTTGACCTGTGAGCACAATTAAGGGAACTTTGATTCCAGCTTCCCGCAGCTCTTGCACCAAAGTCAGTCCGTCTCCGTCCGGCAAGCCGTAGTCGAGCAATACGCAGTCAAATTTGCACTCAAATATCTGATTTAATAGCAGCGGATTTTCTGTCTTCTCAACCTCGCTTAAATATTGAGATTTATCTTGTTCGGAAAGTTTCTCCGCCTGGGTGAAATTTTTTCTGACAGAGAGTTTTCTCCGGGCATCGGCGCAGTCTTCTGCTTCAGTAACTTCTACAGCAACCCCAGCCGATTTGAGCGAGCGTTTGACCGCCATCCGATCGACTGCATCGTCATCAACTATCAGAATTTTGAGGAATTTTTCCATAACAACCGAATTGTGGATTACTCCGAAAAAGCTGCGGCACACAAAAAGTAATTAAAACAAATGCACCGCTGAAAAATCATAAAAGCTACCTTGAAATTTTTTCTGTTAGAATTTTCCTAATTTAGGGAATTTCGCTCAGCATCCAGTATCTGTTGAGCGTACCCATAACTTCCACAAAGCTAGAAAAAGTTACAGGTTTAAGAATATAGCCGGCTACATTTAAATTATAAGCTTCTACCTTATCTCTATCTTCATTTGAAGTTGTGAGGACGATCACCGGAATCGACCTCAAACTTTCATCCAGCCGTAATTCTCGCAAAAACTCAATCCCGTTCATTCTCGGCATATTCAAGTCCAGCAAAATCAACCGGCGCGCTTGAGGCATTGCAGGCTCTATTTTTGCTTCTCCGCGCAATATAGCCAGAGCTTCTAATCCGTTGGCAGCCATGTAGAGGGGGTTAACGATGTTATTTTTTTTGAACGCTCGCCGGACGTTCATCACATCAACCTCATCATCTTCTACCAAGAGGATATGAATTTTTTTGTCTTCCATAAATCAGCCATTTTACAGATGTTTTTTAAGCGCCAGTTTCCTTGGCGAGGTTCAGTCAGTACAAATCGCGAACCCAGCAGCTCTAATTTCTATTGTCCTTTGTCAAGAATCATTTATACCTCAGCCAATCGCGTTATCTATCTACAGGCATACTCGCCCTCACGGGCATGAGTGGGGCAGCCGAGAACCAAAAACTCGCCAATAACGCCCTCAGAGAGCTAATGTAAAATCTAAAACTCATCTACATTATTAATCGCCATGTCAGCCGATCGCAAAATCTACGAAGGCAAAGCCAAAATCCTCTACTCCACCGAAGACAGCGAAATTTTGCTGACCCACTTCAAAGACGACGCCACGGCTTTTAACGCCCAGAAACGCGGCAGCATCGCAGGCAAAGGCGAAATCAACAATGCCATATCAGCCCACCTGTTTAGGATGCTAGAAGCCAAAGGCATCCCCACCCACTTCATCGACACTCCAGCGCCCAACCAAATGCGAGTCTGCCGCGTCCAAATCTTGCCCTTGGAAGTAGTCGTCAGAAACATTGCCGCCGGCAGTCTTTGCAAACAAACCGGACTCGCCCTCGGCACAATTGTCAATCCGCCGCTGGTGGAGTTTTATTACAAAAACGACGATTTGGGAGACCCGCTGCTGACCCGCGGCCGACTGCTGTTAATGCAGCTAGCCACCCCCGAACAAATAGAGCAACTAGAAATCGCCGCCCGCGAAATTAACGAAATACTCAAAGAATTTTTCAGCCAGTGCGGCATCACCCTGGTAGACTTCAAACTAGAATTCGGTATCGATCGACATCAAAATCTGATCTTAGCTGACGAAATCAGTCCCGACACCTGCCGCCTCTGGAACAACGCAGAAACAGACCCCGACGCCCGTGTGATGGACAAAGACCGATTCCGGCGCGACTTGGGATCGGTGGAAACCGCTTACCAGCAAGTTCTCCAGCGGGTTCTAGCTCAGAAAGTCTAGATGCCTTAACAATGCGCTACAATTGCACAGTTTGTCACGGACATTCAGCACTCAGCAGTCAACAGTTAGCAGTCAGCGGCAAATTCAACCGACTCAATAACTAATGACTAATGACTAATGACTGATGACTGATGACTAATGTGGTGTGTGGATTGCCTAAAAAAGTGAACAAAAATGCGTTTATCTGCTGTATTGGTGGCAGTTTTTACTGCCTCAGCAACATTCGGGTTATCAAATTCCGCAAACGGCCAAACATCCTACTCTGAATCAACAGAGGAAGCTTTGGCTGCCGTTACCCCCGCCCCGCCGATCGAATTATCCGATCGCCCCATTCCAGAACTAACCCAAAATCCTCCTCAAAACCCTAAAGCCGCTAAAAGCAGCAAAGGGGAAGCCCTAAAAATAGTTGCGGCCCCTGCCAGAGGAGAAGACGACCGCGAACCCCCAAACCGACTCACAGACCCGCCCTCCCCGGTTTCGCCTCCGAACCTTCAACTCAAACCCGAGCTAGCATCCAACCCCTCCCCCGCCTCTAGCAGCCAAAACGCCCTGCCAGACTCGCAACTGGGCAGCCCGCTCCCCCCCGAGCGATCGGCTGTAACGCCCGCCTGGATCGCAGCAGAGCTAGGGAAACCAGAGGAATCAGGGGCGATCGCTCAAAACGCCCAAGTTCCCAGACCGGCCCCGACCAGACCGGCCCCGACCAGACCGCCGACTAACACCGTTCCCACCTTGCCTTCTGCCCCAGCACCGCAGCCCAGACAAACCCCCGCACCCGCCGGGGCGGCCGAACCGCAAGTGCTAGTTGCAGAAGTTACCGTCACCGGGGCGACGGGAGACCTGGAAAGCGAAATTTACCGAGTCATCAGCACCCAACCGGGACGCACGACCAACCGCAGCCAACTGCAACAAGACATCAACGCCATTTTTGCCACGGGCTTTTTCAGAAACGTGCGGGCAGTACCCGAAGACACCCCGTTGGGCGTCCGCGTGACTTTTATCGTGCAGGCAAATCCGGTGCTGCGGGGAGTGACAATCACCGGTCAGCAAGTGCTGCCCCAAAGCGTAATTGACGAAAGCTTCCGCGATCAATACGGCAAAATTCTCAACCTCCGCCGCTTTGAGGAGGGAGTGAAAAAAATTAATACGTGGTATCAAGATAACGGCTATGTTTTAGGCCAAATCACTGATGCCCCGCAAGTAGCAGACGACGGCACAGTCACCCTGGTAGTGGCAGAAGGCCAGATCGAATCCGTTGATGTCCGCTTCTTGAACAAGGAGGGAGAGGCAACAGATCCCACGGGTCAGCCGATCAGAGGCAACACCCGTCGCTTTGTCGTCACCCGCGAAGTAGAACTCAAGCCCGGAGACATCTTTAACCGCACCAAGGCGGAAAGGGATTTGAGACGGGTGTTTGGTTTGGGAATTTTTGAAGACGTGCGGCTTGCCTTGGAACCGGGAACGACAGACCCCCGCAAGGCAAGGGTAATTGTCAACGTCATCGAGAAAAATACTGGTTCTCTGGCGGCGGGTGCAGGTTTGAGTTCCGCGACGGGTTTGTTCGGTACGGTGAGTTACCAGCAGCAAAACTTGGGCGGTAGAAACCAGAAGTTGGGGGCTGAAGTACAAATCGGGGAACGCCAAACGCTGTTTGACCTGAGTTTTACCGACCCCTGGATTGCGGGCGATCCTTACCGGACTTCTTATACGGTTAATGCGTTTAGAAGACGATCGATCAGCGTGATTTTTGACGGCGGCGAACAGGAAGTCAGACTGCCCAACGACGATCGACCCCGCATCGTCCGCACCGGTCTCGGCCTCAATTTCACCCGTCCCCTGTCGCGCAATCCTTTTGCCGATTCTGAGTGGACTGCTTCAGTCGGCTTGCAGTACCAGCGAATCTCAATTACCGATCGCAAAGGCAGGCGCGAATCCAAGGACGAACTCGGCAACCTGTTAAGTTTTAGCAATTCCGGCTCCGACGACTTGACAACACTGCAAGCAGGTGCTGTGCGCGATCGGCGCAACGACCCCCTCCGCCCCACTAGCGGTTCTCTGCTCAGGTTTGGGGTTGAACAATCGATTCCTGTAGGTTCCGGCAGCATCCTGTTAAACCGCCTGCGGGCCAGCTACAGCTTTTACCTACCAGTCAAGTACACTAACTTTGCCACCGGCCCTCAAACCCTGGCATTTAGTTTTAAAGGCGGTACCGTATTCGGAGATTTACCTCCCTACGAAGCCTTTGCCTTGGGCGGCGCCAACTCGGTGCGCGGATACAACGAAGGCGACCTCGGAGCCGGCCGCAGCTTCCTAGAAGCCAGCGTAGAGTACCGTTTCCCGATTATTTCGTTTATCGGCGGAGCGCTATTTTTGGATGCTGGCACCGATTTGGGGACAGGCAAAGATGTCCCGGGCGACCCTGCCGGTATCCGCAAAAAGCCGGGTAGCGGTTACGGTTACGGCCTCGGCGTGCGGATTCAATCTCCTTTAGGGCCGATCCGGATCGATTACGGTATCAACGACAGCGGCGACAATCAAATTCACTTTGGGATTGGCGAGCGATTTTAAGTTGGCAGTTGAGAGTTGGCAGTTGGCAGTTGACAGTTGAGAGTTGGCAGTTGAGAGTTGAGAGTTGGCAGTTGGCAGTTGGCAGTTGGCAGTTGAGAGTTGACAGTTGACTGCTAACTACTGACTACTAACTACTAACTACTAACTACTAACTACTAACTACTAACTACTAACTACTAACTACTAACTACTAACTGCTGACTACTGACTACTGACTGCTGACTACTGACTACTAACTAATGACTATTCAACGTACCTTAAAATCTGAATTTGAACTGTCGGGAATCGGTTTGCACAGCGGCGAACAAACTCGCGTCCGAGTTTTGCCTGCGGAGGTTGGGGAAGGTCGCTATTTTGTCAGAATTGACTTGCCCGGTGCTCCGATAATTCCTGCAAAAATTGAGGCGGTTTGTCAGACTGCACTTTCAACTGAACTGGCAGGTATCGATGCTCAAATTCGCACTGTAGAGCATCTATTAGCGGCTTTGGCTGGGATGGGAGCGGATAATGCTCGAATTGAGGTTGATGGGCCGGAAGTGCCGCTGCTGGACGGTTCGGCTCAGGTTTGGGTAGAGGCGATCGCCCGTACCGGCTTGGTTCCTCAAGCATCGAAGCAAGACCCCACTCCCTTCTGCGTCCTAGAACAGCCAATTTGGGTGCGTCACGGGGATGCTTTTGCAGCGGCTTTACCGTCAGCGGAAACTCGGTTCAGTTACGGAATTGATTTTGAGGAACAGGCGATCGGCAATCAATGGTACAGTTGGTCGCCAGAGGCAGAATCTTTTGCTAGCGCGATCGCCCCAGCCCGTACTTTTGGACTTGCCCGCCAAATTGACCAATTGCGACAAGCAGGTTTGATCAAAGGTGGTACCCTAGAGAACGCCCTAGTTTGCGATCGCTCCGGCTGGCTCAACCCGCCTTTGAGATTTGCCAACGAACCAGTGCGCCATAAAATCCTAGACTTAGTAGGCGACCTCAGCCTGCTGGGAACTTGGCCAAAAGCTCACTACTTGGCTTACAAAGCCAGTCACAACTTGCACGTCCAACTCGCCTTAGCACTGAAATCGGAAGCTCTAGCTACGCTAGATAAAAGTTAGGAAAAAACAGGCTATCTGTTAAGATTGCATCTTCCTTCTTCCTTCTTCCTTCTTCCTTCTTCCTTCTGCCATACCACACTCAAAAGTCTTCAAGCAATGTCCACGCTGACTGAAGTTAACACCCTCAATACTGCTAATTCTGAATCCGTTCCCAGCGATAACGGTGAGGATTCTCCAGCGGTTAAATCTACTTTTACTGTCGAAGAAATTCAGAAATTATTGCCTCACCGCTATCCTTTTGCACTGGTTGACAAGATTATTGATTACGTGCCAGGAGTGCGGGCTGTAGGAATTAAAAATGTGACTTTCAACGAACCGCATTTTCAAGGGCATTTTCCCGGACGGCCGATTATGCCTGGGGTTTTAATTGTCGAAGCGATGGCTCAAGTTGGCGGTATGGTTCTGGCTCAGTTGCCCGACATCGAGCAAGGATTGTGGATGTTTACGGGAATTGATAAAGTCAAGTTCCGCCGTCAGGTTGTACCGGGCGATCAGTTGCTGATGACTGTAGAATTGCTGTGGGTAAAACGCCGCCGCTTCGCAAAAATCCAGGCTCTGGCTGAAGTGAACGGACAAAAAGTTTGTGAAGGAGAATTGATGTTTTCGATGGTAGATTAAATTTGTTATTTGTTACTTGCTATTTGGGGAATTTATATTCCTGCCAACTGCCAACTGCCAACTGCCAACTGCCAACTGCCAACTTACAACTGCCAACTGCCAACAGACAGCAAAAAAACTGACAAATGCTTACTTTGATTCACCCAACTGCTGTGATTCATCCCGGTGCTGAACTTCACCCGACTGTAGAAGTGGGAGCTTATGCTGTAATTGGGGAAAGAGTGAAAATCGGGCCGGAGACTAAAATTGGTGCTCATGCAATTATCGACGGACTAACAGAAATAGGCGCTCGCAATCAAATTTTCCCCGGTGCGGCGATTGGTTTGGAACCTCAAGATTTGAAATACGAGGGTTCTCCGACTAGGGTGAAAATTGGCGACAGCAATCAGATTCGGGAATACGTGACAATTAACCGCGCTACTGGAGCGGGGGAAAGCACGACAATTGGCAATCATAATCTATTGATGGCTTATGTTCATGTGGGACACAATTGCGCGATCGCCGATCGAGTAATTATTGCGAATGCTGTAGCCTTAGCCGGACACGTTAAAATCGAGTCTCAAGCCCGATTGAGCGGTGTTTTGGGGGTTCATCAGTTTGTCCACATCGGCCGCTTGTCTATGGTGGGCGGCTTGAGCAGGATCGATCGAGATGTGCCTCCTTATATGCTAGTCGAGGGGAATCCTTCGAGAGTGCGAGCTATCAACAAAATAGGACTCGAACGCGCCGGTTTTACCCCAGAAGATTTGCTAGTTTTGAAAAAAACTTTTCGTATTCTATACCATTCTGGCTACACTCTCGATCGAGCTTTGGAACAGTTGGATTTGTTGCCGGAAAACCCCCACTTGCAGCATTTGCGGAGATTTGTGCAGCAGTCTATAACGAAAGGGCGGCGCGGTTTGATTCCAGGCAAGAAGTGAATGAGGTAGAATACACCTATGAACTCAGCGACTGTTGCCCTATGAATGTATATACTTCAGTCAAATCTACATCCCCTGAAACAGAACAAGATGGCTGCATCAGGTTCTCAGATGTTAGTTGGGAGCAATTTGAAGCTATAGAAGCAGCTTTTAAAGATGTCAGAGGTGTGAAATTTTTCTATCTCGATCGAATACTGCAAATTATGACTGTCTCGCCCGAACACGAAATCATCAAGAAAACTCTCTGTATGCTGCTAGAGGCATATATGAGAGCAAATGGGATTCGATTTGACGGTAAGGGCGGGCCGACTCTGGGTAACAGAGAATTAGGCGGTAGAAAAGAGCCGGATGATTCCTATGACATAGGAACCCCAAAAACATTCCCAGATATTGCTATTGAAGTCGTAATTACCAGTGGCGGGATAAATACTCTAGAATTATACAAAAGGTTGGGCGTTCGGGAAGTATGGTTTTGGCAAAATAGTCAGTTATCTCTCTATTGCTTAACAGGTGAAAATTACGAGCAGATTGCCCGGAGTACATTCCTTCCCGCTCTGGACTTAGAATTACTGCTACGCTGTGCTAATATGCCCGATCAATATGATGCTGTTACCGAGTTATTAGCAAACATCTCACCTGTTTAAAGTCAGAATATGAAAATTTTTATCAGCACTGGTGAGGTTTCTGGCGATTTGCAAGGATCTTTATTAATTGCAGCCTTAAAACGTCACGCTGTCGCCGCCGGTTTAGAATTAGAAATAACCGGATTGGGCGGGCCTCGTATGGCGGAAGCTGGGGCTACTATTTTAGGCGATACTGTGGGCATTGGTTCTATGGGCCTTATAGAATCTGTACCCTATATTTGGCCGACGATCAAAGTTCAGCAAAAAGCTAAACAATATCTCAAAAACTTCTCCCCCGATGCGGTTGTATTGATTGATTATTTGACTCCAAATCTCGGCATTGGCAGCTACATCCGCCGCTGTTTGCCGGATTTGCCGGTGGTTTGGTACATCGCACCTCAAGAATGGGTTTGGTCGATTTCTCCTCGCAATACCGATCTGATTGTCAATATTTGCGACAAACTTTTGGCAATTTTCCCCGAAGAAGCTTGTTATTATCAAAAAAAAGGCGCCGAAGTTAGTTGGGTTGGGCATCCTTTGGTGGATAGAATGCAATCTGCGCCCAGCCGGGAAGTTGCCCGCAAAACTTTGGGAATTGAGCCGGAACAGGTGTCGATCGCCCTAATTCCCGCTTCCAGACACCAAGAACTCAAGTACCTGATGCCGGTTATATTTGAGGCCGCTCAAATTATTCAAGCTAAATTGCCGGAAGTTCATTTTTGGATTCCGCTTGCTAACAAAGCTTTCCGCAGCAAAATCGAACAGGCGATCGAGAATTACGGTTTGCGGGCTACTTTGTTAGAAAATCAAACTCTGCAAATCTTGGCTGCTGCCGATCTGGCGATCGCTAAATCTGGTACTGTTAATCTGGAGCTAGCTTTGCTCGACGTTCCGCAAGTTGTCGCCTACCGCGTCAGTCCGATTACGGCGATTATTGCTCGCCATGTCCTGAAATTTTCGATTCCTTTTATGTCTCCGCCCAATTTGGTGCAAATGAAGCCGATCGTCCCGGAGTTGCTGCAAGACGAGGCGACTGCGGAAAATATAGTGAACCACGCACTGGAATTGCTGCAAAATGCCGATCGACGCCAGCAAACTTTGGCCGGTTATCGGGAAATGCGCGAATGTCTAGGAGAGGTGGGCGTGTGCGATCGGGCGGCTGCGGAAATAATGAAAAATGTTAAATTAAATACAGCAAATTAAAGCAACTTTGTTATTGAAATGTTATGCCAAGCAATCGGAAAAAGCGACCGATCGCTGTTGATTTATTTGCAGGCGCGGGCGGCATGACACTGGGCTTTGAACAAGCAGGTTTTGACGTACTTGCATCAGTCGAAATTGACCCAATTCACTGCGCTACACACGAGTTTAATTTCCCGCTGTGCTCTATTGTGTGCAAAGATGTCGCAGACCTTACGGGATCGGAAATTCGGAAAAAATCGGCGATCGGCCGGCGCGATATAGACGTAGTTATCAGCGGTTCGCCCTGTCAAGGATTCTCCATGATGGGCAAGCGCGATGTGGACGACCCGCGAAATTCTCTAATTTTTCACTTTAAACGCTTAGTTTTGGAGCTAAAACCCAAGTTTTTCGTAATGGAAAATGTGCCGGGAATTGCATCAGGAAAACACAAAGAACTCCTGAATATCTTAATTAGCTCTTTTCTGGAATCAGGCTATCAAGTAGAAGAAAACTATCAAGTTCTCAACGCCGTTCACTACGGAGTGCCGCAAGCTCGCAAACGATTGTTTCTGATTGGCTGCAAAAAAGAGTACGAGCTGCCAAAATACCCTCAACCAACTACTATACTGCCGAAAATTAAAGTTCCTAAACGCTATAAAAAAGTTAATTTACCTGCTGTCCCGACAGTTTGGGATGCTATTGGAGATTTGCCGGAAGTGGAAAAGTACAGCGAGTTGTTGCACCGAGATTGGGTAATAGCGGAGTACGGAAATTACAGCACTTATGCGAGTATAATGCGCGGAATCGATGATTTGGATGATGATTATTCCTACAATCGCGAGTACGATCGACAAATCCTCTCTTCTAGTTGGCGCACAAAACATTCTCTAGAATGTATGGAAAGGTTTGCTGTTGCCGCCTACGGCGAAAAAGAGCCGATCAGCCGTTTTTACAAGCTTCATCCCCAGGGAGTTTGCAACACTCTCAGGGCTGGAACCGACAGGGCGAGGGGGGCTTATACTTCGCCCAGACCAATTCACCCGATCGCGCCTCGGTGCATTACCGTCAGAGAAGCTGCGCGGCTGCATTCCTATCCTGACTGGTTTAGATTTCACGTCACAAAATGGCACGGTTTTCGCCAAGTCGGAAATTCTGTACCGCCGCTATTGGCGAAAGCTGTAGCAGCGCAGATTATTAGCGCTTTGGGCGTGACAGCAATTAAGCCGAATCTCAAGCTGCAATGGGGAGATGATTGGTTGCTTCAACTGAATTGGTCGGAAGCCGAAAAACATTATCTAAAAAGTTAAGAGTTACATTTAATTATCTGGAATTGGGAATTGGGAGCAAGCGAGTAATTTTTACTTTGAATTTTTGATTTTTTAATTGGAATTATTTAACTTTAAACCCTGGGGGGTAACAACCAGCCTGAAACCCTTATGGCGTAAAGATTGAGCATCGCTTATGCTAAAAAAAGATAGACAGCGAGATTGTTATCCCTCTTTTGTAACTCAGAGTGAGAGAAAAACTTAGGCAGCCAAAAAACTCGGAACAGAAAAAAGTAGGATGAGAGTCAATACGCTTGGGTTAATGTTTTTTGGTCTGAAGAGAGCTTTGGGCTCAGCATAAGCCCGAAGGGCCCGCACGCGCCTTCGGAGTATCTATTTTTCACAGGGTTTTCTCTCCATGAGTGTCCGATCCCAAGCGTATTGGGATGAGAGTGGGAAAATTATCCATCAATTGGATTAATTCACAGAACTTTCGTCGAAAGCCAGGAATCGGAAACACCTCTAACCAAGTCGAGATTAAACAGTAAAAAAAGTCAGGTTGAATAATTAATCTTAAATTGTTGAGGGAACTTTTCCAAGTGATGCCATTTTCCCACCAAGGATGTTGTTTCCAAGGTAAAATTAATCGAGATAGAGCAGTCGAATGCTCCTTTTAAGATTTGATGGGTTCATCATCAAAGGCTTGGAAATTACAAGCTTGGATACTGACCAGCAAGTAAGCACTAAAAATGATTTCCCACCACCGTTCAATACTGCCATAATTAGTCAAACGATAATCACACAACCCCAATTCGTTCTTGACTTGTTTAAAGCGATATTCAATCCAATTTCTTAAGCTATAAAGTTGAGCAACTACCAGTTGGATATTATCTTCAAGATTCGTCATAATGTACCAACTGTTATCACCACTGGGGTCAGGAGTAGCCCCTTTTGTAATCTGGTAGTATCTCAAAAGAGAAGTCTGGTTTTTTGAATAACATAGAATCGGATTAAAACCAATATTAAAAAAAGTGTGGTCACGAGTAGGAGAAAGACCGAGAGCAGTAGTAGAACACAGCTATCAATGGTTATATGTGTATGGTTTTGTAGAACCAAATACGGGAAAAACTCATTGGTATTTAATACCGAGGGTAATACACAATGGTTAAATGTAGTATTAAAAACCTTAGCCGCAGAAGTGGAAGCAACAGCAGAAAAAATCATTCTGTTAGTCCAAGATAGAGCCGGATGGCATCGAAGTGCAAAAATCCAAGTACCCACTGGGATATTCGGAGAATTTCTACCGCCATATTCCCCAGAATTACAACTAGCAGAAAGATTATGAATGTTAGTAGATGAACCCTTGGTAAACCAGCATTTTGAGAGCACCGATCGATTACAAGAGGTAGTAGCTAAAAGATTTTGTATTCTCCAAGAAATGAGAGAAGAGATTAAAAAACTAAAAAATTATCATTGGCTTAACTATCCTTAATTATTAGTAGCTTATATAAACCGGATTTAGTATAAGCTCTGTGCGATCGCCATCCCAGGGGTTTTCGATGGCGATCGCTGCGTTTGCTTCGATGACTTTAAGGTGAATCTTGCTCCTCGGTACTGGGGGGTTTTTGGCCAATTCCCAATTGCTTCTTAGAGGATTTTAAGTCTTTCCAAAGCATCTTAATATCTTTATAGGCTTTCTCAGCGCTAATTTTCCCCCCAGTTTCCAGCGAGCAAATATAAGTTATTTTCTGAGCAAATTCCTGCAAATTGGCATTAAACGCCAAGTTTTCTGGCGTGAAATCACCGTAGTAGCGATTGCGAGGATGTAAAAAATCTTCCCGCTCTTTCATTGCTCCCTCCTAATTAAACTTTTGGTATTCAACTTTTGCTTCGGTCTCTGCTGTTAATAGCACAATTTGTACTTAGTATCGCGACGCTAACTTGCTTCTATTGTATTCCGCAAGTAGCAATTGTGCTTTTTCTTTCTTTACTTAGTCTATTAATGCAGTTTTAACCTTAAATTATCTTTATCTTAACTTTTCTTTAACCTAAAAGCAAAAAAATTGGGAAATGCGCTGTTAGCATCTCCCTTTAGATAGATTTGAGAGCGGTTAATTAACTTTTTCTGAAGCCGAATATTTACTTGTGGCACTCGCAGCCGATGTGCCCGCAGCCGCTGCCGTTGGGGTGGCCGTCAGCGCAAGCACTGGAACAGTATGTTTTGCCGTCTTTTTCAATGGCTGCACTGAGGCTGACAACGCACAAGCAAGAAGGACAGGCGCATTTCATTTGGGTGACGGTGGTCATTTTACCTTCTCCTGGTGGATTTGTTTATGTATACCAATATATGAACATATATTCAGAGAAAAGTCAAGGGAATGTAAAAGTTTTGTTACAAAAGGTTTGCCGATCGCACTAAAATGAAAATGAGAATTAAAACAAGCCTGGAAAAGATGTCACCCAACTCTGCTGTTAACGGAGCGATAAGTCAGTCTCACGAACAAAACGATACACCAACGTGCGATCGCGCGCACCTAGTTGACTGTTCGCGGGCAGCCGGCGACATCCAAACACAAGTTCTCAACACCGCAAAAGCCCAGCGGATGGCAGAGTTTTTCAGTCTTTTGGGAGATGCGAACCGCCTGCGGCTGCTGTCTGTATTGGCAAAACAAGAACTGTGCGTGTGCGACTTGGCTGCGGCGTTAAGCATGAGCGAATCAGCAGTATCGCACCAGTTGCGGGCATTGCGGGCGATGCGGTTGGTAAGTTACCGCAAGGTTGGGAGACAAGTTTTTTATAGTTTACTCGATCGCCACGTTTTTGAACTTTACCAAGCAGTCGCCGAACACTTAGACGAAGCCTAATATTATTCTCCTTCGATGGTGTGGCCCGTAGCGACAACAGCTTGTTTAATTGACTCTTCAGAAGCTTGGGCTTCAACGGTAACAGTCTTAGCCGTTATATCCACCTTGACAGAAGCATCGGATTCAACAGTTTGGATGGCTTTGGTAATTGTATCACCGCAGCCAGAACAGACGATCGACGGAACTTTGGTAGTCCTGCATAGCGGGACTTAAACAAATTTTAAGCCCAAACAAAGCCTAAACTGGCTTTATAAGCGGAGAATACGTCCCAATTTTGGTTCAACCATTTCACAAACCTAAAATATCTGGCTGTCCGAAATGCTTCAAGTGCATAGCGTAAAAGTGTTTAAAGGTTTGTTTGCCCATCTGCGCCTTAATCCTCCTGTTAAGGTATGCCAGAGAATGAAACTGTAGGCACAAAACACCATAATGAAATGTCTTTGAAGGCTACTTTTATCTCTGATTTGATATTCGTTTAACCCCAACCAGCCCTTAGCTTCCCGATAGAAAGCTTCGACCCAATTTCTTTGTGAATAAGTTTTTACTATCCAGTCCTCTGTCGCTGTCGATCAGTCTACATTACTCATCAAATAATCTATTTTACTGGCGGTATCGAAAGTATCTGCATTCATGACGAGCGCTATTACTTTCTTACCCGTGCATTTTGATAACTCGACTTCTTGAATGGCTACCCATACTGTTCTCGGTCGTTCTAGATTCAGTTGATTTTTTTTAAAAGCCTCTAGATCCAAGGCTTTTGTTAAATTGTCAACTCGAATTTCCTCTGTTTTATCTACTGTTTTTTGAATGATTACTTTGCGATTCTTGGCGATTCCTCCGATGTATTTTAATTTTCGGCATTCTAATTCTTGTGAAAAACTGGTGTTATTACCATACCCTATCCATCAAGACTATTCCTGGCTTATAGCATCTAGCTCAACTTTTGTAGATTAAATTTATGGCTATTTATGGCTTTTTATTGAATTATGGGTCGGTTTTTCCTTCTGGTAATGAGTCGGCTTTTGATATAATTTAATATCTAATGGCAGGCTCTTTATCCCATCATATAGATGACTGGTAACTACGACTACTCCATTGTCGGTTTTTCCGATTTTTCCGATGTATTGTCTTCCTACACATAAGAGTAAAGTTACCACTTTTTCTATGCCCTGAATCATCTACGATCAGCTAAATACTCGACTAATATTGGTTTGGTGACACTGATTCATTACGTCTAGGCGACGTTGATTTAGCTAATTGAATGACCAAGGCGCTGCTGTTAAAAAATGATGTAATTTGTGGTAAGTTACTCCCACGGCATTTGCTGCCATCTGCGACAGGTTTTTTCGCTCCCGAGGGCCCAATAATCCCCCTAAATAGTTCTTAAACTCTCGTTTTTGGGCAAGATGACCAAAAATATCGTCAAATCTTTGACACCATCTATCGAAGCAGGGGGGCATCGCGGCAGGGGTTGTCTCTTTCATCGCTCATTCTTTAACGTTATATGCTTGCATAGCAAGCATTATAAATAACGTATTTTTATCGTATTTTTTGTTTAAGTCCCGATAGTCAGTATAATTAATGGTTTTAATTGATAGATAAACTGGCGTTATACTCATGAATAAAAGGCTCTCCTGAGTTTATGGTGTAAAATAGATCGACCAATACAGTTAAAGTAATGAGCTTTCATTTAGACTATTTATTATACTTGCCTGGAGTCAAGGTTGAAACTTGCACTCAAATTGAAGGAAAAATTTATTTGAAACTGAGAGCTTTAGCTTCAGAAATAGTTTGTCCTCACTGTAATAATTATACAGAAGAACTGCATCAAAATCGACCTATATTAGTCAGGGATTTGTCAGTTTTCGGTCGCGAGTGTATATTTACAAGTGCCTCGCCTGCAGTTTTACTGCCCTAATTGTAAACGTTACATTACAGAAAAATTAAAATTTATTGACAAAAAAAGACGGCAGACTCAACGATACGAGCAAAATATTTATGCGCGTGTTCAACAGTCTAGCATATCACAAATTGGGCGAGAAGAAGAATTGAGTTATGACGAAGTTAAAGGTATTTTTACTCAGGTCAATTTGTCTCAAAAAAAAACTGTTGGGAGTCAGTCAAACGAGTAAGTATAGATGAGATAAGTATGCGCCAAGGAAAAGGAAGTTTCGTAACTGTTGTCAGTGACATTGAGGGGAGTAAATTGATTGAAATGATTTACTCTCACCGTCAGCAAGATATAGTTGAAGTCCTTATGAGGCAACCGCTTAAGGTTCGAGAACAAGTTGAGGAAGTGAGTGTTGATATGTGGGGAGGATTTCCCTCTCGTTATAGAACAAGTATTTCCCAATGCTAAACTTGTTATTGACCGTTTTCACGTAATGAAAGCAGTTAATAAAGACTTGAATAAGTTGCGTCGAGGAATAGGAATTACAGACAGAGGTAGAAAATATTTATTATTGAGTAATAGAATAGCTTTGAACACGCTCAAATTGAAAAGTTGGAAATAATTTTGAAGAAATCAGAATGCTTAAGAATTGCCTGCGAGATGAAAGAATAGTTTCGAGAAATATATGAGACCAATATGACCATCACAATAGCTCAGACAGAGTTCAAGGATTGGCTGAATTATGCACAAATATTTTTCCAAGAATCAGCAACGCCCAATTGTCAATCATTTTGAAGGAATTTGTAATTACTTTCTCGATCGCACAATAAGTGGAGTGATGGAGGGGATAAATCATCGAATTAAGTTGATTATGCGACAAGGATATGGCTTTTCTAATGCAAGACAATTTTCGAGATCGTGTATTAGCTTGCTTTTCTAATTAGATAAAAATATCACCGTAAGTTCCAGAGAGCCTCTGGGAGCATCCCAATTTGGTAAAAAGCGTTTTTTTTTAGGAGCGCGCTATATCATCCAAATATATTGTTCTGATGCAACCGTCCATGATGTGAAAGCAAAAATGGGATGCTCCCGAGCCTCTTTACACAGTGATGCTCAACTTATTGGTCGGGCCATCCGAAAACATTGGGGAATTGAAAACCAGGCTCATTGGATTCTTGATTGTACTTTTGCGCTCGGATTCTTGCCGCATTCGCTCTTTCCATAGTCCCAGTAATTTGGCGATGTTGCGCCGTTTGGCTCTTAATGCTCTCAATCGCGAACGGACTTACCAACGTAGTCTTAGACAAAAAATGAAACGGACTGCTATGGATAATAATTATATGATTCAGGTTCTCAGTTCGGCTTTTCTTGACAAGAGTTTAGATTCTTCTCATCCCTTGTGTCAAGCCTAATTGAGATGCTCTTACCCTGTTGCAAGATACAGTTGTCTTTCTGATTTAGTCCGTTTTAAGATGTCATAGTAAAGAGTATATTGACCCAAAGCTTGCTCTAAATCAGCAATTATAGACTCTCTGATAAAAGTTTTAACCTCAACGGCTATCTGGCGATCGTTGTTCTCAGCAGCTAATAGCTGTTCGGCACGCCCGATCGATCGGTTTCTCTTGGCCCAAGCCAAGGGATAAGGCTCGTGGGGAATTGTCCAGCCAGCCTTAATGAAAGCCTGTTTGACAACTCGATCATAAATGTCTCTTGCTGGCACAATCGCTCTGTTTTGCGATCGACATTGACACTGACTACGATCGCGTGCAGAAGTCTCAACCATGATGCGAGAAATGCAATCTGAAACAACACCATCGCCCGTTAGCGAAGCCCTCGAAGAGGATCGCCCCACCCAAATAGTCCTGAACCCACATCAAGGCCAGAAACCGGGTTTCTTAGTAGATTTCTAGTTGAGAATCTGCGATTTTTCAGAGAAACCCAGTTTCTTCGCGTAAATCCCACCAAATCAAAAGATTGCCACTGTCTAAATATAATTAAAATTTGTTAAGATTAACACGACCTCAGCGTCGGCATCAGATCCGCCGCGCTTACCTGCCCTTCCCCAGTCCCCACAACAATGCTGCGACTCGAACACATCAGTAAAATTTACCCCACAGGCGTCGTACTCAAAGATGTCACCTGGGAAGTCAAGCCAGGCGATCGCATCGGCTTAGTAGGCGTTAACGGTGCCGGCAAATCCACCCAACTCAAAATCATCGCCGGCGAAATCGAACCCACCGCAGGCGAAGTCATTCGCCCCGCCAGCCTCCACATCGCCTACCTCTCCCAAGAATTTGAAGTAGATCCGACTCGCACCGTCAAAGAAGAATTTTGGCGCGCCTTCAGCGAAGCCAACCAAGTCCACGAAACCCTGATGCAAGTCCATCGAGACTTGGAAGCCTCCACCCCAGAAAATCTCGACGAACTGATCCACAAAATGGATCGCCTGCAACGGCAATTTGAAGGCTTAAACGGCTACGGTTTAGAAGCCCAAATCGAGAAAATTCTGCCCGAAATCGGATTTGAACCCGAAGACGGCGATCGATTAGTCAGCGCCTTCAGCGGCGGCTGGCAAATGCGGATGAGTTTAGGCAAAATTCTCCTGCAAAAACCCGACATCCTGCTGCTAGACGAACCTACCAACCACCTCGACTTAGAAACCATCGAATGGCTGGAAGTTTACCTCAAAGGGCTGATCACCCCCATGGTAATCGTATCCCATGACCGAGAATTCCTCGATCGACTCTGCACCCAAATCGTCGAAACCGAACGCGGAGTTTCCACCACCTACCTCGGCAACTATTCCTCTTATTTACTGCAAAAAGCCGAAGCCAGAGAAGCCCAACTCAGCGCCTACGAAAGCCAGCAAAAAGAACTCGAAAAACAGCAAGCATTCGTAGAAAAATTCCGCGCCAGCGCCACTCGCAGCACCCAAGCCAAAAGCCGCGAGAAACAGTTAGACAAAATCGAACGCATCGAAGCCCCCACCGGCGGATTAAAAACATTACATTTCCGTTTTCCCCCCGCACCCCGCAGCGGCCGCGAAGTAGCAATAATTGAAGATTTGGTACACACCTACGGCGAAAAAATCCTATTTTTGGGAGCAGACTTATTAATTGAAAGGGGCGATCGCATAGCCTTTCTCGGCCCCAACGGCGCAGGCAAATCAACTCTGCTGCGACTGATTATGGGTTGGGAAAAGCCGACTGAAGGTACTGTCAAATTGGGAGGCCACAACGTCATCCCCGGTTACTTTGAACAGAATCAGGCAGAAGCCTTAGATTTGAATAAAAGCGTGATGCAAACCATTCACGACGAAGTACCCGACTGGAAAAATGAAGAAGTTCGGACTTTGTTGGGGCGGTTCTTGTTTACCGGCGAAACAGTATTCAAACAGGTTGGCGCTTTGAGCGGCGGCGAAAAAGCCCGCCTAGCTTTGGCAAAAATGCTGTTGACTCCCGTGAATTTGCTGATTTTGGACGAACCGACAAATCACCTCGACATTCCGGCGAAAGAGATGATGGAAGAGGCGATTCAGAATTATGACGGTACGGTAATTATCGTTTCGCACGATCGCTATTTCATCTCCCAAGTCGCCAACAAAATAGTCGAAATCCGGGATGGAGAGTTTCGCACTTATTTGGGAGATTACCACTACTATCTGGATAAAATAGCCGCAGAAAAAGAGCTAGCAAAAATCGCCCAACTTGAAGCTGAAAAAGCAGCTAAAAAAGCGGAAAAAGCAGCGAAGAAAAAAGCGACTGCTCAGCAAAAATAAAGCGGTAACGGTTGCAGATAAACCTTACATCTGCGTCGCTCTGCGTTCATCTGCGGTTAGAAATAAAACATCCCTATTTCTCACCCAAAACTCTCTTAATCATCTGATTCGCCTGCGACTCATAACTCCCACCAAACAAATTAAAATGATTCAAAATGTGATAGAGATTATATAAACTTTTCCGCTGCTCGTAGCCTCCATCCAACGGCCAAACCTGATTGTATCCTCGATAAAACTGCGCCGGAAACCCGCCAAATAACTCC
>NZ_JAUBRJ010000048.1:45088-57500 GCF_036701805.1 Microcoleus sp. N3A4 | reverse complement strand
CAGCTTACATAACCACCCAGAGACTAAGAGGGCCCAAGCCCAACAACGTCCGCGAATCTTTCTGAGAACCGCTATATGTTAGAGCTATTGATACGGCAGTTAAGACTAAGTAGAAAATGAAGGAAGCTAAGGCTGATTGAAGGAAAGCAGTTGAGAGAAGAGGAATTGAAGAGGCTAATCAGGTACTTAAGAGTATTTTTGAAACCGATGCTTGTATGCGATCGCCTATTAAATCTTAATGTCAAGTTTAGGTGATAATTTAATGTCATTAGTACAATTCGGGCGGAGCGGAATTTAAAGTGGCAACCAGAGGAAATTAATTTTTTGTGCCAGATTGCGGATAACTTGGGATTCATGGAATCGCCAGCCGAATTATTTGTCCAGATGCCACAACAAGCTGCCTCACTCTAATAAGTGAATCAGGTATTAAATGCTAAAATTCAGAAGTAGACTATGGAACTAGCCCAAGTCAATTATATTTTGCCACTCACATACTTACAATTACGAATTACCAATTACCCCTTTGATTTTTTTACTTCCAATACCTGCGCCAGTGAAACAAATTCTCCCACAAATTCTGCATAAAAGTATTGCTGCCCAAGCGCTGCAACTCCCAAACAGCCGCAGTTTGACCGTTAATTGCCGAAAAACTCGACCAAATATGAGGAAGTTCGGCGATCGCCTCAACCTTCATCCCGTGACGCACAGCCAAGGCGATCGCGTGAATCAACTCAGCAGCTTGCGGCCCCACAATACTCGCTCCCAAAATCTCCCCGTTGCGGCGCCCGACAATCTTACAAAAACCAGTTGTCTCCCCGCACATTTGAGCTCTTTCAATATTCTTAAAATATTCCCGACTAATAATTAGATCGTCTCCAAAACGGCGCCTTGCTTGCGCTTCAGTCAAGCCAACCCTCGCCAATTGCGGGTCAGAAAAAATCGCCCAAGGAATCCCGCGATAATCTATTTGAAACAGCGGCAAAAACAAAGCATTTTTTACAGCTACCGCAGCTTCGCAATTAGCGATGTGAGGGAACGGATAACCCCCAGCAAGATCGCCGATCGCGTAAATGCGGCTATTAGTTGTTTGCAGCTTTTCATTTAAAATTACCCCCCGATAATTGAATTTAACCCGAGCCGCTTCGAGATTTAACGATGCAAAATTGTGCCCTCTACCGGCGGCTAGAAAAATCTCCTCAGCTTCGATCGCCCTAGGCCCTGCTTGAATCCATTTTTTACCATCAATCACCCTAGCTTGAGTCACCTCAGTAGCAGTCAGAATCCGCACTCCTTCAGCTTCCATTGCAGCTTGAACCAACCCTGCCGCCTCCCGGTCTTCTTTAGCCAAAATGTGCGAACTTTTCACCACCAAAGTGACAGCAACCCCCAGCCGAGCAAAAGTCTGAGCCACTTCGACACCGCTGGGATCTGCGCCGATTACAGCCAAACTTTTAGGCAACTGTTGAAGTTTTGCTAATTCCGCAACAGTTTCCGAAGTAAAAAAGCCAGCAGACGAAAGTCCTTCAATATTGGGAATCGCCGGCAGAGTTGGACAAGCTAGCAAATAACAGAACGATCGCAATTTCCGCCCGCCCGCGACAAAAGCAAAATCCGGTTTCGCAACAAACTCGCCGCTGCCAAAAATAACATCGACACCGCGGGCAGCCAAAACGCCGAGATCGTCAATTTCTGACAAATTAGAAACAACTCCCTCGGCCCACTTCAAAACCCCGTCAAACCGCAATTCGATCGGCATGGAGGAATTAGCGGCTTCCCAGCGCGCCCCAAACTGTTGGCGATCGATCTGCTGGGCAAAACGAGCAGCCTCGCTCAAAGTTTTGCTGTATCTCAAACCAAGGTCGATCGACTCTTTCCCCGCAGTCGGCAAATCTTGCGAATTACTGAGCGGTTCCACCAAAGCAACGCGGGCCGGGAAATTAGTTGCAGTCAAAGCAGCATAACGTCCGGCCGGAGTTCCACCAATAATCACTAAATCATAGTCAAGCATAAATAAAGAAGTCAGTTGTTGGTTGCTAGTTGCTAGTTGCTAGTTCCTAGTTGCTAGTTGCTAGTTTTTTGTTATTTGTTATTTGTTAAGTAAATGGACAGAATTAATTACACAAAATAGAATCTTAAATTCTCTTCCTATGAGCCTAAAAAAATTATATCTGTGTAAATATTTCTGTTTGTGTACTTAGGAATGAAAAATAAATAAGGTGACTAATAGAGCAATAGTTTACCTTGGAGCAAGGCTTCTGGGGTTTAATTGTGCAAGTTATTTATTTTTCATTCCTTATTTGTTGTAAACAGTCAACAGTCAACTGACAACTGTCAACCGTCAACTGTCAACCGTCAACTGTCAACTGACAACCGTCAACTGACAACCGTCAACTGACAACCGTCAACTGACAACTGTCAACTGACTAATGACTTCTTTAAGTCCAGCAATCAGCCGCAGATTGTCCGCCCTTGAGCGCACGGCCACCCGAAAAAACCGATCGCCCAACTCAGGAAAACTCAAACAATCCCGAATCAAAATCCGGTGTCGTTCCAAGAGACTTTTTTGAATCGAAGAAACCGACACCGACGACTCAACCAACAAGAAATTAGCTGCCCCGGCAATTGGCTGCAAACCCGGCAAATTAGCTAAACCCTCAAATAGCTCTCGGCGAGCAACAGGCAGCCAATCCCAAGTTTTCCGCTCAAAAACAGCATCTCGCACCACAGCAGCAGCCGCCGCCGCAGCCAAAGCATTCACAGGCCAAGGATCGCGCAGCAACTGCCAGCGGCCCAGAATATCGGGATGGGCGATCGCGCAGCCCAAGCGCAGTCCCGGCAGAGAATAGAATTTAGTGAGCGATCGTAAAATCACCAAATTCGGAAACTCCTCAACAGCATCGATCAAAGTTTCCTGCTCCGAAGGCGGTAAAAAGTCCATAAAGGCCTCATCTACCACCACCATACCGAACTGCTTCACATAAGGCAAAATCGCCTCCCTAGCGAACAGCAAACCCGTAGGATTGTGCGGGTTGTTCAGCAGCAAACCTCGTCGAGATGGGGCATCGAGAGCAAGAGGAACTGGGATACGGAAAGAAGGGGAGACAAGGGAACGGTTAGAAACCGACAAATCATCCGTTACTAACCCGTTTCCTGCCCCAGCGTCCAACGATTTCAGTTCCAACTGAGATGTTGCACCATGCTCAATTAGTGGTTTAGGAACAGGCAAGATGCCTGTTCCACAAGAAAATTCATCTCTTGTGGAATGGGCATCTTGCCCGTTCTTGACAATGGTGCAAGTTGTGAGATCCAAAGGACATTTCAGCACCTTCGCCCCAAAAGCCGAAAGAGCCCGCCAGTAATCGCCAAAAGCCGGAGTCACCAAATAAGTCGCCTCCAGCTTCGACAAATCCCAAGCCGCCCAAGTCAACAATTCTGCCGAACCATTCCCCGGCAAAATCCAATCCGGGTCAACATTCAATGCCTCACCCAAAGCAGTCCTGAGCTCTCCATAATCCGGGTCTGGGTAAGCCGTCAGACTGCTCAAGTGAGCTTGAATCGCATTCAATGCCGACTCAGGAGGGCCCAAAGGACTGATACTGGCAGAAAAATCGACAATAGCAGAGGGAAGGCAGCCTGCCAGTGCGGCTGCCCAAGCTAAATTCCCACCGTGTACAGGTCTAATCAAGACTCAGTTCGCCAGCTATTCTGCGTTTTTCGGGGGTGCAACTCTGTCCTTAAACAACTTCCCTGCAGAAAATGCAGGAACTCTGGTTGCCGGAATTTCCATCTTGTCGCCAGTTTTGGGATTGCGACCCTCGCGGGCCTTTCGTTCCCGCGACTCAAACGAGCCAAAACCGACCAGCGTCACCTTGTCGCCGTCGGAGACAGCTTCCATGATTGCTTCCAAGGCTGCACTCAAAACGGCATCTGCCTGTTTTTTCGTGACACTAGCCTTTTCCGCGACTGCATCAACCAATTCACCTTTGTTCATTCCGAACTCCTTCTAGGATTTGCAAAATACGTTAAACAGAGTTCAACTATTAGCTGTGAGTGGTAACTGCATTTGAGTTTGGGTTCGGAGGTTTGGGTTGTTCCCGATGGCTCCTGTCCGCTTCCCCAATTAAGAACTCCTGCTGAATACCAATTACCCTAGGGTAATTGGTCAGAAAAGGAATTTTTTTTTCTAATTGCTGAAAACCCCACAGCATCTAAGTTTCACTGCATTATTCTAAAGTCTTGCCGACCTTTATGGATCGGTGGAACCTTTAATTTATATGGAACTTGCCAACTTTTTTTAATTAATCCCAAAATTTAGGTAAAAAAAAACCACCTTGGAGAGAAGATTTCTCGCCTCTGTGGATTTGAGAGCAGAAAAAAGGAGAAATAGAAAGAATAAAATGTCATTTGTCAAGGGTTCAAGGAAAATTTATTCCTTCTGATTTTGTTATTCTCAGGAAAAAAGGCAGAAGTCAGAAGGAATAAAGTCGGAATTGTCAAGGGCAAAACTAAATTTCTTCCTACTGACTGCTGACTGCTGACTGCTGACTACTGCCTCGGTTGGACGGGCTGACTCCGCTGCAACAGTTGGCGGGCGTCGGGACTGATGTTGTTTTGGTAGCCAAAGTTCGATCGATCGCTATCATCCAAAATCTGCGGTGTCAGCAGCACAATCACTTCCGCCCGCTCGTTGATTTTATTCGTCCTCCTGAACAGCGAACCGATAATCGGCAAATCTCCTAAAATCGGAATCTTGTTCGCTGTAGTCCGTTCTTGGTCGCGGATAATCCCCGAAATAATCAAAGTCTGACCGTCCCGCAGGCGAATTAACCCTGACTGCAAAGAGCGCTCTTGCAGCAGGGTGATACTGTTACTTTCTGCGCCAGTGCTGAGGGATTGAGACGGGCCGATCGCGCTGACGATCGGATTCACCCGCAGAGAGACAAAACCGTTATCGTCGATTCGATCGATCGCCACTCCCAAGCGCAAACCGGCCTGACCTTTTTCAGCCGTCACCGTTCTGGTAGTTTGACCTTGTGTTGACTGCGTTTCCGACCTAATGTTAGTGACCACCTCTTCAGTGATATTCACATTCGCCGTTTCCCCTTCTTGGACAACCAGAGTCGGGTCAGTCAGGATTTTAGCGTTCTGACTGACAATACTTGCTTGCAAGTTAGACAAAAACCGTCTCGGATATTGGAACAAGGGGAAATTGCCGAAAGTTGCAAGTCCTGAGCCGATGGTCGATCCAAGAATGTAATCCGTAATTCCAACTTGCCCGGGGTTATTAGTAATTGGAGCTATCGGCTGGAGGAACACACCCTTGGCTGGACCTTGGAGACCTTGACCTGTAAACGGCACGATACGCCGACCGTTCGCATCGTAGAAAGGAGTATCCCTGTATTCTGTGGGAATGTCTCGGTTCTCTATAATCGGCCGATTAGCTATGCCACTAGTTACAGTCGTCTGATCGGGCGGATTGATGCCGCCAAAATTGACGATCGCCGCCCCATTGTCATTGACAAAGAAACTGTTATTAATTCCGAAAGAGAAACTGCTGCTAGTGTTATTTGCTCCCGACAAGTTGATATCGATCACCTTGACGTTGACAGCCACTTGACGGCGGCGCAAATCTAGCTGTGTCAAGAAAGCCACAGCCATGTCAACTTTGCGCGGGTCGCCCACCAAAGTGATGGAATTGAGCCTCGCATCGGCCAGCACCGACAATCCCCTCAACAAGAGCGGCCCGTTGCCGTCCTTAGCGCCGATCGCCTTAATATCCGGTTCCCGAATTTCCACATCCCGCGCGGCATTTCCCTGGCCCACGGTTTGAATCGTCACCCGAGTAATCGGCAGTTGAGTTTCCGCACCTTGAGCGCTCAAAAAGTTAGCTGCATCGGTAGATCTGACTTGATTGAGCCGCAGAGTCCGAATGATAATATTGCGCGAGTCGATCGGCAAGCTAGTCCCGACAAAAATCGTCCGCCCCTGGCGGTTAGCTTGCAGTCCGCTGAGCCGCAACACATAGTTAAAGACATCTTGCACCGACTCATTTTCGATGTCCAAAGAAATCTTCGGCCCTTCATCTGAACCGGAGGCTCCCGGCTGACCGGGCACTGCGGCTTGGCCCGGTTGAGCGGTGGCCCCGCCGCCTGTAAAAGCGATGTTCAATCCCGCAGCGCGGGCCAGCAGAGCCAAAACGTCCCGGACTGGGGCATCCCGCAGCACCAAGCGGGGGATGCGTTCTCCCGAACTCAGTTCAATATTTCCCGCGCCGGGGGCGATGTTCGACACTGCGATATCTCCCAAGGGCGGCGCCACGGCCCGCGGCTGGAAAGGCGGAGCCTGATTGTTCTGGGATTGAATTTCGCTGGGGAGGGGCGGGCGATCGTTCCTGGTAACAGTAACTTCGGGATTTGGCAGCAGCACGCCTGGGTTTTGCGACGTGCGGACTTGGGGAGCCGGCCGGGGATCTGTTTGGCTCAGCGGCAGTCCCGGAGGCGGCGGGGGTACACTTTGGGCAGACTGCGCTGTACCGCCCTGTCCGGCAACGCTGAGGACGATGTTTTGCCCTTGTCCCGGAACAATTTGTCCGTTGGGAACTCCGTTGGTGCCCGCTACCACCACGCGGATGCTGTTAGCCTCTACCTGGCTGATTTCTACTGAAGAAATTCCCGGAGCGGGGTTATCTTGACGGAAGCTGTTGCCTTCGGGCAAGCGGAGCTGGGTGTTGATAATTGTGGCTTGGTAAGTATTGCCGTTATTGATGGCGAAAACTTGCGGGCGATCGCCCTTTTCGGTAGCCAGGACAATATTTACCCCATTATTGCCTTGACTTACTTGCACTCCTGTGACTTGAGTCGGCGCTGCCAAGACGGGGGCTTGCGCGATCAGAACTCCTGCAACGCTGCACAAGAGTCCTCCACTTAACCGTAGATGCTGTTTCACGTTCTCTCCTCAACTACACTTTGTTATTTGTTGTTCGCAGTCTTTTGTCGCTAGCTGCTAAACTGACTGAAATATTTTCTATTCGAGCCTTTTTTGAAGGTAGAAGTTAGAATAAGTTCGGCCGAAACTCTAATTTTTGATTGCCCTCTCAAAAAACCTTTTTTCTGGCATTCATAATATTTTTTGATTCAACCTTCTATCTTCTACCTTCTACATAAGTTCCTTCTAGATAAGTGCTGAAAAAGCGACTTTTTTGGAACCACAGCTAATATCCGCCAAACTACCGCTACTTAGCAGCAGGACTCGGAGCCGGAGTTGGCGGCTTTTCTTCTTGCTTTAACGGCAGCAGCGCGTGCAAATCAAAAGCAGTTTTAATTTTAGTTTGCGGCTGCTCCACAGGGATTATTTTCCCTTTCAAGAAGTCAACTTGAATTGCCTGAGTGGATGCTAGCAATTCAGATTTCAAATTCCTCACTACCAACAGCGACTGCATCAACTCTAAGTTACGCATAAAATTGCGGGTTTGAGCGAAATTGCCTTCAAACTCTACCTTAAATTTTTTGCGTCTGAGCTTGCCAGCCAGAGACGGCCCGAAAGACGTATCTTTTAGAATATCTGGGTCTAGACCTCCCGGCACGGCGGTTGCTGCTGCTACTGGCGGGATATCCGGCTCAAATTTGGTAATTTTAGCCTTGAGGTCATCTCCTTGCACCCCCGCGTTGATTCTATTAACCAGTTGGGTCATGTCAAGCAGCAGCGTGTTGGCGCTGGCGTCGCTGGCAAACATTGCCGTCACGTTGGCCCGGCGCTGTTTTGCTTCTTCTTGCTTTGCTTCTGCTTCTGCCTTTTTTTGAATTAGAGTTTGCAATTGCAGTTGCGTTTGCTTGCTTTCGCTAATTTTTTGCTTGAATTCGCCGCCTTTTTGGAATTCGGGCAGTACGAACTGGTAGACGAGGTAGCCGGCAATTCCGAGGCCGAGAACCGCCACGCCGATTGCTTGGACTTGGGGTGTCAGCTTAATTCCGAATATTTCCTTAGTCCCTGTCTCTTCTGCTTGTCCGCTAGGACTATACTCTGCTGCTGTCATGGTTTTTTCACTTCTCCTTTTTGTGGTAGCACTCCTTTTTCTTGAAGTGTTTCTATCCGTATTGCTAGCCCGTCTGCTTGCTTGCTCCGCAGCTCGGGGAGCAACTCGGAGGCCCCCGTCGGGCTGAGCGTCGTTTCAATTTTATATTCCACCACCGGTCGCAGTTTGGGAAGTTCTGTTAATCCTGCTGCGTTTTGGTTGCGTACTTGTAATTGTGCGGGGTTGTTTTTTAATGTGGCTGCTACCAGTTTGGTATCGGTGTTGAGGAAGAAAGGAGAGCGCTGGACTAGCAGCATAAAGTCGTTAACTTGAGCAAAGGTACTGGCTATCCCTGAAATTTGTACTTTTGCTGCCTGCTGCGGGACGACTGGAGTGGGAGCGGCAACCGGGGTGGGGCTGGCGGGGGACGGACTCGCCCCCGGAGACGGACTCGCTCCCGGGGAGGCGGCGGGAGTTGCTGCAGGCGGGGGTGCTGCTGCAACGGGGGAGGGACTGGGGTCGATTTGCTCGATTTTGGAAATTTGCACTCCGGCGGGAGTCCGGGCACTGAGGTCTTGCAGCATCGCCGACCAAGGTTTAATTTGGTCGAATACTCCGGCTAATGCTTGGTATTCGGCGGTAACTTTGTCGGTTTCGGCGTTGATGGCTTTGATGGCGTTGGCTTGAGTGTTTAACTTTGCCACTTCTTGGTCGAGGGTTGCTTGTTCTTGGGCCAAGTTGGTGTTTTCGTTAGTCGCCCACCACCACGCGCCCATGACTGCGGCGTTGATGCCGAAGGCAAACAGCAGCGCCCCAATTAGGGGCAGTTGGTCTTTGGCTCCACCAGAACTTTTTTTAGCTGAGCTTTTGGCTGCAGCGACGGGTTTGTAGTCAGGACGGTCGTTGAGAAAATTAATATCTAGGCTGTACATGGCTTCACTCGATTTTATAGCAGAAGGAAGAAGGCTTTAGTTATCGTCGCGAGAGAAGGAGGAAGGCTTTAGTTATCGTCGCGAGAGCAGGAGGAAGGCTTTAGTTATCGTTGCGAGAGAAGGAAGAAGCAATAAAAGCAATGGTTTGTGCAATGCGAGAACGTCCTCACCGTCTTGGCTGTTACTAGAGATTTTAATTGGAAATTTTAGATTTTAGACACAGCGCAATATTGTGGGTACAAGTGAAAGATTTATTTAGGGAAGAAAGAAACAACTTTCTGCCTTCTACTGAAGGAAGCGGCTGCTTCTACCTCCGATATTTTACCTTTTACCTTCTACCTTCTACCTCCAATATTCTACCTTCTGCCTTCTGCTTTCTTCTTTCGGAATGGGCTTTTACCTAAAATTCTCAAATCGGTTTTTCTATCTAAAAACTGTTAGGTCACATAACCTCCCTGAGTCCTAAACCTAGGGCGACTCCTAAACCTGCTCGCTGTTCTGGGGTAATTTCTTCGCTGATTTCGAGTCCTAGGGTTTCTATGGGATCGACTTGAGATGCGGGCAAGCTTAATCTTTGCATAAAAAATTCGTCGAGTTTGCCGATCGCAGCTCCCGGGCCTGCTAACAGCAGTTGCGCTACTTCGAGTTCTTCGCTCTGGTTGAGGTAAAAGTCTACTGAGCGGCGCAGTTCGTCTGCTAGTTCTCCCAATACTTTAATCATCGCATTTGTGCCTGGATTGGCGTCTCCCGAGGCGCCCATTGTATCTGTGACTGGCAGGGTCATGCCTTGCAGTTCGGTGGTGTCTCTGGTTGGCGGCAGGTTCATGGCTTGGTTGAGGGCGGTCTGGATTTGGTAGGTGCCGATCGGGATGGTACGGTTGAACTGAGGTATGCCGTCCACTACTATAGCTAACTCGGTACTGTCAAATTCTATGTCGGTCAGGACTGCGGCTTCTTGGGAGGAAAATTGTTGCAGTTGGTCTTTGAGGGTGCGGATCAGGGCAAAGCTGGTCACTTCTAGCACGTCTATAATCAGTCCGGCTTCTTTGAAGGTTTCGATGTATGTGTCGGTAACTTCTCTGCGGGTTGCTACTAACACGACTTGCACTTTTTCTACGCCGTCGTCATCTACAAATAAGCCGATTTTTTGATAGTCTACGTCGGCGTCTTCTCTGGGAAATGGCAAGTACAGTCCTGCTTCGGCGTTCATGTAATCCCGCAGTTCTTCTTCGTTGAGCTCTGCGGGAACTGGGATGAGGCGGATGACGGCTTCGCGGCCGGGAATGGCTGTGGCTACTCGCTTGGCTTTGATTTTGTTTTCGGCGAGGACGGCTTTTATTAGTTCTGCCATTCCCGGCGGATCGACTATTTGTCCTTCTTGTACTATGTCTTCTGGAACTTCTATTGAGGCTAGGATGCCTAATTTTAATGCCTGAGCTTTCTTTTCGAGCTGAATGATGTTGATGCGGTCTGGGGCTATTTCGATCCCGATTCCTGGCTGGCGTTGGGAAAGTAGACCTTTGAAAAAGTTAACCATGTGATTGGGTCGTCGCTAATTGCTATTTTTTTATTTTGTAGTTGGCCAGCCTGATTCAGCGCCCGGTGTTGGAGGGTTGGTTTCCAACTGCCGCAAGAGTGCTGTAATCTCGGTATCCCGCCGTAGCTGCGCCGATCCGTCTGTGTTGCGCGATCGCTAGTTCCGGTTTTATGCTATCCAATTTACTTGACAATAGCTATTCTGTTGCGAATGTCAATAAATTCCAGCTCGATCGACCGAAAACCTGCCGATTCTGCACAAAAACCGACTCGCTAGGGGGCCCGGGTACAAAACTCTCTCTCGCATTCGATCGCGTTTGATTCGGGCGATTCCCTACCCTACCCTACGGGAACCCCTACTGGGAACGGGAACCCCTGCGGGGAACGGGATAGCTTCGCTTCACGCTTTTTTGTCTGACGGTTCCCATAACTCTCAAATTTTATTCTATGAAACGTAAATCTTGGCAACTGTTTGCTGTTTTTGGGCTGGTGGGGCTGCTGCTGGCTGCTGTGGTAAGTTGCAGCAAGCCGGCTGTGAATTCCCAGGCAAATAATACGCAGGAAATCGAGTTCTGGACTATGCAGCTTCAACCTCAGTTTACTGAGTATTTCAACAAGACGATCGCCGGTTTTGAAGCGGAAAATCCGGGGGTGAAGGTGCGTTGGGTGGACGTTCCTTGGTCGGCGATGGAAAGCAAGATTTTGGGGGCGGTTTCGGCGAAAACTGCGCCGGATGTGGTGAACCTAAATCCCGATTTTGCTTCGCTGTTGGCGGGACGCAATGCTTGGCTGGATTTGGATTCTCGAATTCCGCAGCAAGTTCGATCGCTCTATCTCCCAAATATCTGGAAAGCTAGTGTGCTCGAAGGCAAGAGTTTTGGCATTCCTTGGTATCTCACAACCCCGGTAACTATTTACAATACGGAGTTGTTGAAGAAGGCTGGAATTGCTAAGCCTCCGGCTACTTATGCCGAGTTGGCACAGGTTGCGAAACAGGTGAAGGAGAAGACTGGTAAGTTTGCTTTTTTTGTGACTTTTGTGCCGGAAGATTCGGCGGAGGTTTTGCAATCTTTCGTGCAGATGGGTGTACCTTTGGTGGACGCTAAAGGCAAGGCTGCTTTTAATACTGCTAAGGGGAAAGCTGTTTTTCAGTATTGGGTGGATTTGTACAAGGGCGGACTTTTGCCGCAGGATGTTTTGGTGCAGGGACACCGCAGGGCGATCGAGCTTTATCAAGCTGGGGAAACTACTTTGTTAGCTTCGGGGCCTCAGTTTTTGAAAGCGATTTCTGAGAATGCTCCGAGTATTGGTGCTGTTTCGGCTGCTGCGCCTCAAATTACGGGGGAAACCGGCAAGAAGACTGTGGCGGTGATGAATTTGGTTGTGCCCCGCGACAGCAAGCGCCCTGATGATGCTGTCAAGTTTGCTTTGTACGTGACTAATTCTCAAAATCAGTTGGCTTTTGCTAAGGCTGCTAATGTTTTGCCTTCTACGGTTGAGGCTTTGCAGGACGGTTATTTTAAGACCGTTCCCGCTGATGCTCCTGCAGCCGATCGAGCTCGGATTATCAGTGCTTCTGGGTTGAGTTCCGCCGAGCTGTTGATTCCGCCTTTGAAGGATGTTAAGAAGTTGCAAAAGGCGATTTATGACAATTTGCAGGCGGCGATGTTGGGGGAGAAGTCGGTAGACCAAGCTGTGGCTGATGCGGCTAAGGCTTGGGATCAAAGGTAGTTTTTTATTGAAGCTGGGGCGGTATTTTATTTGCGATCGCCCCTTGCTTTTTTCTGCTACTTGACGTATTATTAAATAATGGGAATCCGTGCCGTCATATAAGAATAAATCGGCTTTTAAATGTAAGGTGCGTCGCATCGAATAGCTTCAAATTATCACCAAATTTTCGGGAGCGACGCACCTTACGATTAGCGATCGTCAC
>NZ_JAUBRJ010000048.1:39968-44988 GCF_036701805.1 Microcoleus sp. N3A4 | reverse complement strand
AACTGTAGGTGCGTCGCATCGAATAGCTTCAAATTATCACCAAATTTTCGGGAGCGACGCACCTTACGATTAGCGATCGTCACAGCAATGTTTTCTGCGTTAACCTCTTTTAACTGTAGGTGCGTCGCATCGAATAGCTTCAAATTATCACCAAATTTTCGGGAGCGACGCACCTTACGATTAGCGATAGTTACAGCAAGATTTTCTGCGTTAACCTCGACCCGCTGCACCATCATTGGATGATTCTGTTGCCAAAGAGAGAAACAATCCGTATCAAGTATGTATCGGCTCATTTGGTTTCAGCCGCAGCGTCAATTTGACTGTAATAAGCTTCGGTTTCTGCATCGAGTTCGCGGCGAGATTCTTCTATGTGTGCCAATACCTCATCGTAATGCGGATCGTTTTCATACTTACCAGCTAACCTCACCCAAGGATTGTTCGATCGACTAGAAGTGAGTTTGACAGAGACGATTTCAGCTTCGGCTAGCTGGGCATTTACTAAATCGTGAAGGTTTTGCAGTGCTTGCGATCGCGTCTCGCCAAATGCTTTACATTCGGGCCATCCCAGCAACGCTGCACTGACTGTTCTGTCTGATTCGTTTTTAATGATTATGTGAGCAGTTGAGCTGTCGAGGTCGCCCCCAAAGTTAGTGCGATCGGCTGCGCGAATGTCGCAGGTAGCGTTACCTGTTAAGAGTGTTTTTGTCTTAACTGTATGCTTGCTGTTTTCTTGGCGCGACTTTTCTCTTTCTCCAATGATAGACGCCTTCAGTGCTGCTGTATTGTTTTCCTGAAGCTGCTTGATTATGTTTCGCCTGAAAAGCTCGTCAAATAGTAAAGTTTGCTCTTGGGCTGGCAAAGCTTCTATATATTCAATTAGCGTTTGCACCGATATAAGGCTGCTCATAAACTTCTATCTCTAAATTTTTATAAACTCACTTGTATTGTAACAAAAATTGGGCATTGGGCATTGGGCATTGGGCATTAGGCATTAATCTTTTTTGCGATCGCCCCTTGCTTTTTTCTGCCACTTGACATATTATTAAATAATCGGAATCTGTGCCGCTATATATATAAGCAGATATAAGCTTTTAAGTTATTAAATGATGAAATTACCGCCTCTCCACAAGGCGGAGTCGGATGAGAACTCTGGATAAGTCAATCTCGACTATTTGAGAGGTAAATGTTTGTTGATAAGAACGATGGCTCATCCCAGAAACCGGGTTTATTTATCCCGTGCGATCGCCTTTCTCCATTCAGCTTGATTGATGATTTCTACAAAAATAGCCTAAATTCCTCAAATATTCAGAAATTTAACTCGTTTTAAAATCAAAGCTCAGATCGGAATAGGAGAAAATTCTTATGCCAGCGATGACACTCAAAGATTTAAACCAAGTTCAAACCCTTTTTTCCGAAGCGGGTTTAGATTACAAAATTGAACTAGAAGACGGGAGACTTTTAATTGTGGGGCCGTCAGACATCGTATCCAGTGAAATCAGCAGTATTTTGATTCGCTTGCTGGGTAACTGGGTTTATCCCCGTCGCTTGGGGAGAGTCTTTGACTCCGCAGGCGGTTTCATCATGCCGGATACGAATGTCAAAGCAACGGATGTTTCTTTTGTGCGCGCCGCCCGCTTGCGCCAAAGTCCGCGTTATTTTGGAGAACTTGTCCCCGATTTGGTGGTTGAGATTAAATCTCAGATCGATCGCATTAAGCTTATAGAAACCAAGGTTTTGAAGTTTATAGAATTGGGTGCGACCGTCGGAATTCTGATCGATCCTGATGAAGAAACAGTGACTATTTATCGTTCTACTGGTGAACCGATTGTTTTAGGAAATGGCGATATCTTAACAGTAGCAGAACTTTTTCCGGGTTGGGAATTGTCCGTTTCGGAATTGTGGCCTCCTATCTTTACTGAGGAAGAAACATAATTATGATGCGTTCACGCTTGGGATTGTTGTTGTTGCAGAAAGTAGCCGACGAGATAAAGGGAACCGCAAAGAATTGTTAGGTTGTCGCCTGCAACAGCAGCATCTAAGGCTGTTGTTAAGTCGGGGAAGGCTTGACAGAGGGTTAATTCGGGGCAGATAATTTGAGCGAGGGCGGCTAATTCTTTGGGGGATGATGAGTTTGGATCGGGTACGGGTACTAGGTAAAGTCGATCGCCCTTTTTGAGTAATGCTTTCAAAATATCATCGCAGTCTTTCGTCGCAAGAATGCCGATTACCCAGTTAATTGGTGGCTGGGAACTGTTAAGATTATCTACATATTCGCGCAGGGCGATCGCTGCGGCTGGATTGTGCGCGCCGTCAATCAGGATTTTGCGGTTTTTCCAAGTAGTCTGTTGGAGTCTTCCGGGCCATTGGGTTTTGGCGATACCGTTTTCGATGGCGGTTGGGGAAATTTGCCATCCTTGGTTTTGGAGAATTTGCAAAGTTGCGATCGCAATTGCTGAATTCATTAGTTGAATTTTTCCCAGCAGCGGCAATTGATATTTTATTTTAACCGCATTTTGATTTAACTGATATTCTGCAAATCCTTGTCCTAAATCTATTGCTGGTTTTACCCAAGTTGCCGGACAGTCTAATTCTTGAATGCGTTTTTCTACTACTATTCTAGCTGATTCTGGCAATTCTCCGATAACTGCCGGACATTTTGCTTTAAGAATTCCCGCTTTTTCCCCAGCAATATCGGCCACGGTGGGGCCGAGTATTTGCCAGTGGTCGAGACTGATAGAAGTAATGACGCTAGCGAGAGGTGTTTCGCAAACGTTAGTCGCGTCTAATCTACCGCCCAATCCAGTTTCTATGACTGCAATGTCTGCTTTTTGTTCAGCGAAATACAGCCAAGCTGCGGCCGTGATTATTTCAAATTGAGTGGGAGTTTCGGTGTTGTTTTCGGTGGCGGCGACAACTCGTTCTAGACACTGTTGCAATGCTGTTGGGGAAATTGGTTTTTGGTTGATGCAAATTCTTTCTGTCCAATCGATTAGGTGCGGGGATGTGTAGCGTCCGACTCGATAGCCTGCTTCGGTTAATACTGAGGATAGGTAGGCGCAGACGGAACCTTTGCCGTTTGTACCGGCGATGTGGATGATGGGGACTTTTTGGTGGGGGTTGTCTAGTTTTTCTAGAAGTTGTTTGATTCTTTCGAGACCGAGGTGGACGCCGAAGTGTTGGTAAGATTTGAGGAGGGAACTTGCATTCATTGAGGATTATAAATTCTGTTTGTTTGGGAATTTGATTTTTTTATTAACCGCAGAGGGCGCAGAGTGAGAGAAGAAAGAGGTAGATATCTAATAAAAGAGAGGTTTATAATTGATTTATTGTATTTATTGCGGGTGAAAAAAGGTGGCTTTGGATATTATTTCTCTGTTTTCTGGTTGTGGGGGGTTGGATTTGGGTTTTCGCTTGGCTGGGTTTAATCCGGTTTGGGCGAATGAATATGATAAGTCTATTTGGGATACGTATAATTTCAATCATCCTGAAACTATTTTAGATCGCAGAGATATCAGAAAAATTAATTCTGATGAAATTCCCAACTGTATTGGGATAATCGGCGGGCCTCCTTGTCAAAGTTGGAGTGAAGCGGGGGCGAAACGCGGGATTGATGACAGTCGGGGTCAACTTTTCTGGGAGTATATCAGAATTGTGCGGGACAAGCAGCCTTTGTTTTTTTTAGCTGAGAATGTTAGCGGTATTTTGGCTCCCAGAAACAAGGATGCTTTTACTTATATATTATCGCAGTTTGAGGAAATTGGGTATCGGGTTTCGTTCAAGTTGTTGAATGCTAGAAATTTTGGTGTCCCGCAAGATAGGCAAAGGGTGATTGTTATCGGTTATCGGCAGACTCTGGGTTTTGGTTTTGAGTTTCCCGAACCTGGAACCGATGTTTTGACGCTGAAAGATGCGATTTTTGACTTAAAGGCGATCGCGCCTATGTCAGTTAAGGGTAAATTAGATAATTATCACGATTCTGTCCCAAACCACGAATGTGCGGATTTGGGATTTTCCAGCATTTATATGTCGCGCAATCGAGTTAGAAGTTGGTCGGAACCTTCTTTTACAATTCAAGCAAGCGGCAGACACGCACCTCTCCATCCTCAAGCTAGTAAAATGATTTTGGTTGGCAAAGACAAACGCATTTTTGACCCCACTTCGCCTCTGCCTTACCGTCGGCTTTCTGTGCGAGAGTGCGCGAGAGTTCAGACTTTCCCGGATGAGTTTATTTTCAAGTACAAGTATATTGCTGATGGATACAAAATGGTCGGCAATGCTGTTCCTGTGAATTTGGCTAGAGTTTTAGCCAGTAAGATTTTTGATGATATTGGAAAGTCGGGCAGATTAATGTCCTCGACTTTAGACTAATCTTCTTGGTTAGTTTTGCCCTTGGTCATCTAGGGTAAAATTCCGGGTATTTTTGACAATAAATACTTGATTTTCTTTGATTAAGTCTCCCGTACATAAAACGGGCAAGCGTTCTTGATAAGATTTGATGGCGAGGATGTAGTCTTTGTCTGCAAGTTCCGTTTTAATTTTCCGCAGTTGGTCGCCAATGACACCTAATAAGGTAATCTCGCCACTTAATTTGTCGGCGTTAGGAGTGTGAATTTGAATCACAATTCCCTGAATAGTTGTATTAGGAATTTCAGTAATTAAATCTGCTAAAATTTCCATTTGAGAGCGATTTGCGATGACCTCCAATGTCTCTAGCATCAAGTTCATTGACACGGGGAAGTCAGGAAGAGTGGAATTTAAAGGTAGAACGATTTGAGGGGCTTCTGGCTTGATATCGCTGCTTGTCCAAATAATAGCGCGGCTGTCAATTTGTTGTGCTTGTTTCCAACCTTTTGTTTTTAAGTAGTAGCTGATTTGCTGAGGTTGGAGATTTTTGAGCAATTCAATATCTTTAATTGTCACATTCATAGTTGATATCCATAGGACTTACGCAACTGTCACAGTTCTAGATCGAGTTTTTAGGTTTGTAGTGGGGGGGGGGGGGGGGGGGGGGGGGGGGGGG
>NZ_JAUBRJ010000048.1:0-39958 GCF_036701805.1 Microcoleus sp. N3A4 | reverse complement strand
TTGCGCTTCAGCGCCGGCCGGCGCTGAAGCGCAACTACAAACCTGTTTTAATGTGCCAGTTGCGTAAGTCATGATCCATTAAACTGCTACTGCAATTTTGTCGCCATAAAGTAATGATATAACACCAAATCGGATTATAAAACTCTGCTATATAAAGTTGCATAAAGTTGCGGTGCGTGACTAAAAAAACCTGCCACACAAGCCCAAATTAATTCACAGTCACGCACCCTACATCGCTCAATCTAAAATCTCAAATCTCAAATCTCAAATCGATCGCCCTAGCCGTAAAGCCGATCGAGCTTCAAGAACGTTTGCAACAGCGCATTTGCTCCCTGAGTACACTGTTCGGGGGAAGTATATTCATCTTCTGCATGGCTGATGCCGCCGCGAGAAGCAACGAAAATCATCCCCATATCGGCAAACCGTCCGATTTCTTGTGCGTCGTGTCCGGCACGGCTGATTAAATGCGTGTAACTCAAGCTTAATTCCCGGCAAACTTCTGCAATTGCATTTTGAATTTTTGGTGCTGCTAGCGTCGGCAATACGTGCAGCATTTCCGTCATTTCAACTTCGGTTTGGGTGGCAGATGCGATCGCCCCAAACTCCTGTTTCATTTTAACTAACAACTCTTCCAAATGAGTTTGAGATATATCGCGCAAGTCGATTTTAAAATCCACCTTTCCCGGCACAATATTTGTAGCATTCGGCGACACATTTAAGTAACCCACCGTTGCTACCTGTTCTCCGGGTGTTTCTACTCCCAGCTTGTTGACTGCGAGTACCATTTGTGCGGCCGCTACCAGCGCATCTTTTCGGGCGTGCATGGGCGTCGAACCGGCATGATTCGGGCGGCCCGTTACCGTTACTGCATAGCGGTACTGTCCGACAATGCCTTTGACTATTCCTATTTCGTCGCCGGTACTTTCCAAAACGCCTCCTTGTTCGACGTGCAGTTCTACAAAAGCTGCTATTTCTTGGGGATGGCGTTTGGCATCCCCAATTTTTGACCAATCTCCGCCAATTTTTTCGAGGCAAGTTTCAATGGAAGTACCGTCGCTGCGTCGGTAATATGCCGCATCGCTGACTGTATTTCCGGCCATTGCTTTGCAGCCGATAACGGTGCATTCTTCGTCAGTAAATACGATCGTCTCAATGGGATGTTCCAAGCGCAGGTTATTTTCGTGCAGTACCCGCACCACTTCAATGCCTGCCAAAACTCCCAAAACTCCGTCGTAATGGCCGCCCACAGGAACGGTGTCGATGTGAGAACCTGTGGCTAGCGCTGCAGCCTCGCGGTGTCCGGGATATCGGCCGATAATGTTCCCCGCCGCGTCAATGCGAACTGTCATCCCTGCTTCTACCATCCAAGATTCAACGAGTTGGCGGGCAAGCAAATCTGCTTTGGTAAATGCTACCCGACTGACGCCTCCTCCCGGTAGTTTGCCGATTTGAGCGAGTTGGGCGATGCTGCGGTTGAGGCGCGAGCCGTTGACTGAAAGTGTTAATGTAACTGTCATCTAAAGTTCTGCTATTGATTGATTTAACTAATTGTTGTATACTGTATGCAATAGCATTTAAATGGGCGAAACTATGTAGCCTTGTTTACAAAAATCGATGGCTTTGGCACTTAAACTGCTGTATGCAAAACACAGTAAGCAGAATAAAGGCGATCGCGGCGATTTAACTGTACAAAAAAGCACAATTTTTTATCGGGTGTGGATATGAGTCAAACAGCAATTGCAGCCAAACGAGTGTTCATTTGCGGTTCTGCCCTTCGGGGTCAGCCGGACAACAGCAACCTTGGAGATGCCAAGTTTATCAGAGAAACGAAAACTCGTCCGATTTACCGCTTGCACTCCGCAGAAAATGGCTGGCATCCTGCAATTTACGAAGTGGCCGCCTCCGGCGTATCAATTCCGGGCGAAGTGTACGAACTGACTCCAGAGGAATTTGAACAGCTTGCAGCGGGGGAACCGCCGTATATGTATCCGTCGGATGTGGTTTTGGAGGACGGGGAGGTGTTGACGGCTTTCTTGTACCCGCAGGAGTTGGTGGAAAAGTACCAATGGGAAGATATTTCCGATCGAGGTGGGTGGGCCGCTTATAAAGCCAGCGCGGTTAACGCAGGGCAAATTAACTGATTTCGCTGGCATCGGGCGGCGGGCTAGACGCCCACCCCACAATCAAATTGAGTGGTTGTGGAACAGGCATCTTGCCTGTTTGTTTGGGCGGCGGGCGAAACGCCCACCCCACAATCAAGTTGAGTGGTTGTGGAACAGGCATCTTGCCTGTTCTTGACAATGCTACGGCTTGTGATATTCGTGCCAGTGTCGGGCAATATCGATGCGGCGGCATACCCACACCTTTTCGTGCTGCTGCACGTAATCCAAAAAACGCGCCAGGGCAGCAGCGCGCCCCGGCCTGCCCGCCAAACGGCAGTGGAGTCCCACACTCATCATCTTGGGCGCTGTCTCGCCCTCGGCGTAGAGTAAGTCGAAAGCATCCCGCAGGTAAGCAAAAAACTGATCGCCGGAATTAAACCCCTGATTGGTAGCAAACCGCATATCGTTGTTGTCGAGGGTGTAGGGAATTACTAGGTGGGGTCGCGAGCACTCGTACACCCAGTAAGGCAGGTCATCCGCGTAGCTGTCGGCATCGTAGAGAAAACCGCCTTCCTCGGCTACTAGCTTGCGAGTATGGGGGCTCGTGCGCCCGGTATACCAGCCGAGGGGACGGCTGCCTGTAACTTGCGTATGGAGGGCGATCGCCCTGTGCAAATGCTCCCGTTCCGCTTCTTCTCCAAAATACTTATAATCGATCCAGCGGTAGCCGTGGCTGGCAATTTCCCAATCGGCCTCTAACATCGCTGCCACTGCTTCGGGATGCCTTTCTAATGCCATAGCTACCCCGTAAACTGTTACCGGAATTCCCCTCGAAACAAACATCCGGTGCAGCCGCCACAAACCGGCCCGACTGCCGTATTCGTAACAGGATTCCATATTCATGTGCCGCAGTCCCGATAGGGGGACGGCCCCGACAATTTCTGACAGAAATGTTTCCGAAGACGCATCTCCGTGCAGGATGCAGGTTTCTCCGCCTTCTTCGTAATTGATGACAAATTGCACGGCTATGCGCGCTCGATCGGGCCATTTGGGGTGGGGCGGATTTTGCCCGTAACCGATTAATTCTCGCGGATAATTTTGTGGCATATAAGTTATTTGTTATTTGTTATTTGTTATTTGTTATTTGTTATTTGTTAGTGATAATAACTAATTCCCGATGCCCGATGCCCGATGCCCGATGCCCGATGCCCGATGCCCGATGCCCAATCTCAAATTATTGATGTTGTTCTATCTCCTGAATTTCTTTAATTACCCGCGCTTTACTGGCAATTAAATGTTCTTTAATTGCTTGGACAGCGGCGGCCGGATTTTGTTCGCTGACAGCTTGATAAATGCGGCGGTGTTCGCTGCGGATTTCCAATACTCCCGGATTGTATTCCATTGTGCGGAGCCGCACTAAGATCATTTTGTCAAACACCTGATCCAACAGAGTTACCAACCAAGGATTGCCGGAACTTTGCGCTAGCAAGCGGTGAAATTGGCAGTCTGCGTACAGCAATTGATAGTTGGTGAGTTCGCCCGATCGCGCCTGTGTGTTATTTTCTGCCTGTTGGACGATCGATTCGAGTTGTTTCAATTGAGCCGGTGTAGCATTTTCACTGGCCCCGACTACCGATAACTGTTCCAAAGCGATGCGACAATCGTAAAGATCCGCAGCATCGGCGATCGACAGCGTAGCGACGCGCAATCCATTATTCGGATCTGCCGTCACTAAATTCTCTCGTTGCAGTTGGCACAAAGCTTCTCTAACCGGAGTTCTGCTGACGTTTAGCATTTCGGCCAGTTGTGTTTCGATCAGGCGTTCTCCAGCCGCTAATTCCCCCGACAGGATAGCAGTTCGGAGAGCTTGGTAAGTTTGTTCGTGGAGGGATTGAGTGCGACGAATCGCGCGAAATGACAGGCCCAAAATCTGTTATCCTTCAGTTTAAAATAAAGTTAGTTTACTATTGTTAAAAATGGTTGATTCAGCCTCCTATCTAAAACTTTTATGTTAAATGAGAGTTTGTTTTGGCTGACTCATTATCAATGATACAGCAAATTGACGCTTCTGTAGCAGATAGGTATAGATTGCAGGTGACATTTGTAGGGACTATAGATTGTACGCGACACCTGTAGGCATACGGCAGTGCCGTGTCCCTACCCGCACCTGTAACTGTAGGCACACGGCAGTGCCGTGTGCCTACTTAAAAGCCGTGTGCCTACTTAAAAGCTAAACTGAGTGCGGAGATTTCCGACAAATACAGTGGGGTTGCCATCAAAATTGTTGGCATTAAAGATAGCATAAAATGCCGGGACGATCGCAATATTATTCGTAATCGGGTAGTAGTACGAGCCCTCTACCTCGTACTGAGTCCCTCCATTACCGCCACCAGAAAGCAAAAATCTGCGGCCCGATATATAATCCTGGGGAACCACAAATGAAAGTACACCCAGCGCCCCCTTTTTACCCAAATCGGGAAATCCCATGCCAACTTGAAAAGATTGTACTTTAATATCTCCGCCAGAGCGATCGCGATTTACCGGATTTACCTCTAGTTGACCGTAGGAATACCGCCCGAACAAACCAAAATTCCGGCTCAGCAACCAATCGAAATTGAGCACAAAAGTATCAGCACCGGAATCTCTAACTCTTCCCCCAAAACCGTCATCTGCATAGCCGTAAGGCAGCGGTTCGCCAACTGCTCCGCCGATGAATCCATTATAAGGTTTGAGGCTCGATCGCGCGTAAATCAGCCTGAGATTGAAAGAGTTGCTGGGAGAGTATTCTAATTGCGCTGTAATCGTGTTTGAACTGTTGAACAAACCATCGCTGGGATTGCTAGCGGTATTAAATACAGCAGGATTCAAAAATTCGGTATTTTCAGCCATATAGGCAGCAGTAAACCTGACAGGTTTGGCAATTTGCCAAATGACAGCAGCACCCGATCCGCGATCGACTGCATTCAACAGTGTACTTCCGTTCGAGTTAAAACTCGTTGCCCCCCTCAGAAAAAACGTGAAGCGGTTGCCGTCAAAGTATCGATAATAATTCAACCGCGGCCCGATCGAAACTTGAACTTTATCTCCTACCGGAAACGTGTAGGACATCTCGCGAATTCCCACATTATTAGCCGCCGGCACGCCAGTTTGATCTAAAAACGGCGTTCCCCAAGAGTTGTAAAAACCCGCCGATACCAGTTCGTTCGCAGGCGAGTTGCCGTTGCCGAAAACTAACTGAGTCACCAGAGAATCTTTGCCCGTAAACGAGGTATTTAGCGTCAAGAAAGCGTAGTAGCTAAAAGTAGTTTCAGGTCGATCGCGATCGACGCGAGTCGGTCGATTGTTTGCATCCCGAGTTGGGGGAGCAAAGGCGCTGTTCGGGGCAGTGCGGCTGCGTTCGGCAGTAATGTCGCCTGTGGGAAATGCTGATGTGAGGTTGAACCAAACCGTAGCATTGAGTTTCGTTGTGGTCGAGAATTGATTCGATTCTAGCTCCGCCGTGCGAGCTTCTAATACATCGACTCTACCGCGCAGCGTTGCTAGTTCTGCCGCAAATTCTTCTTGCAGTCTTTGGAGTTTTTGTAAATCCTCTTTTTTGACTAAATTCGAGGTTCCGCCTGTTATCAACTCGGAAATTTTATCGAGGCAAGCGTTCAAGCCGGCGGCGAATTCGTAGCGAGTCATGGCTCGATTTCCGCGATAAGTACCGTCGGGATATCCTGCGATGCAGCCGTAGCGTTCAACTAAGGATTGCAGTGCTTGAAATGCCCAATCTGTGGGTTTGACATCGCTGAGTTGGGAAACTGAGGTGACTTGCTCTATTTCGGAAGCGTCGTTTATTTCCAGGCTATCTATCTGTTGGATATCGTCAATACTTGCCGGATTTTCCTGCGTTTGGATTGATTCCGCCAATACGTTCGATTCGCCGGATTCTTGGGCTGCTGTTTCTGTAGGTTTTATCTCGTTTTCTTGAGAAAATGCTGGGACTTTTTCCTGGTCTGTTTCTGGTTGATTTTTGGGTGCGATAGCGGCGGGATTTTCTGGTGTTACCGCTGGATTTGTCTGGGTGGGAATTGGTGCGATCGCAGCTTGTGATTTCCCTAATTCTTCAGTTGCTGTGTTTGCAGGTTCTAGATTGTTTGATTGGGCAACTGCTGCGATATTTTCGCTGTTAAAAAGGAGGGAAATATGCTCTGATTTTTGTTGCTTGTTTAGTTCAATAGCGGCGTTTATTTCCGGTGTTACCGCAGGGTCGATCTGTGTTTTAATTGGTGCGATCGCCAATTCTGCTAGCGGTAACTCTGCTGTCTGGGCTGTTGCTTCCTCTGTTTCAGAAACGGAATTTTCCGCAGCAAAGCTGGCAGGAGAATGCAGTAAATTAATACAAAAAAAGGCTGGCGTTGCTGTCAGCAGGATTTGGAAAAACCAAAATTTAGACATGATCCTCACACCGTAAATAGCGAAATTGGAGGCAGAGCCTCCGGATATGCGTTACCAGGCTCTGCCTGGTAACGAGTAGAATACCCCTCGATTTCTTAGTCCGCGTAGGCGGACTTTGTTTGTTTAGTAGCGGTTTCAACCGCCGAGCGATCTCGGACAACGGCCATATATTCGATCGACTTTTAAGTCAACGGTTTGCGATCGGCAGCAGCAGGTAAAGCCCGCTCCTCTGCTGAGATTGGCAGCTACTCAGGATGACTGGACTGGCAATCAGCACTAGGGATAGCGATCGTACTAACCACGTATTTTTCATGGAGAAAAGCTTGCTATTTGGACAACCAACCAAAGGAAAAACCTATTCTATTTAGCGCGCCAAACACGATCGCTAATCTATGCAGATGTTGCGTCAAAGTTAAGCAGCGCTTTGGCTTGCCGTATACCGTATACTTTAATTACTTGACTTGCTGTATACAGAGACACATTTTTTTGGTTTGCGTCAAACCACAATGAAACCCACAATGAAACAGAGAAGGTGCTATTTCGACCGCACTTGATGATGTTGTGTTCGATTGCTTTCTCGGCAAAATTTTGTATTTTATGATGCAGAAAACTCTCAAATTATCAATAATAAGTAAAAAAGATTAATGGGTGATGCTGCAAGATTTGTGGATGCGGGTGAAGTGCGTTTGCATCCCGATCGCTCACGATTTGCGGGAGGCAGTTTTCTTATCGGATACAGTTTATTTGACACTCCTCGGCTTGAAAGCGCGAGGATTCTTGGATCGATCAGTCGATTTGTTCGTTGATGTCTGCCACCAGCGAGTAGAGCTCGGTCTGTCCCCAAGCGTTAATTTCGGCGTGCCCCGCCGTATTTAAATTGATTCCTGCTTGCTTAAATCCTTTAGCCAAAATGTTTAACGCGGCGTTATGGTCGCGATCCAATGTCGTACCGCAACCGCAAATATGGGTTCGATTTGAAAGTGTTTTCTTAACAGTATTGCCACAATTTGAACACTCCTGGGAAGTGTACTGAGGAGCAACAGCAATCACTGTTTTACCGTAGACTTTCCCAAAGTATTCTAACCATTGAGCAAATTGTGACCATGCTGCATCACTAATTGATTTAGCAAGCTTATGGTTTTTCACCATATTCCGCACCTGAAGGTCTTCGTAGGCTACAAAATCGCTAGATTTAACCACGCACAACGCCGTCTTGATGGCGAAGTCTTTACGCTGCCTACCAACCTTCAGGTGTTTTCTTCCTAACTTGTTAATTGCTTTTTTCCGATTGCTAGAGCCTTTCTTTTTTCGAGAAATTCGTTTCTGCAATCTTTTCAAAGCTTTTTCACTTTTTCGGAGATATCGAGGGTTGGCGACAGTCTCACCATCACTGTCAGTATAGAAGTGGTTCAACCCCACATCTATTCCAATAGCAATACCTGTGAGAATAGGTTCCTCTTTTCGCTCCACGTTGATGCAGAATTGGGCATAGTAGCCGTCGGCACGACGCACAACTCTGATGCGTTTAATTTCGTCATGCCCAGAGAAATGCAAATCCCGATTACCGATCAACTTAAACTTCCCAGCAGCAAAACCGTCTTTAAATGTTAGACATCTTTTGTCGGTAGAAAGCGACCACCCGGAAGTTTTGTATTCTACGGAGCGAGTATGTTTCTTGAACTGCGGGTAGCCCTTTTTTCCTGGTTTCTTGGCTTGGCAATTAGCAAAAAAACGTTGGATAGCAAAAATGGCACGTTCGGCAGAAGCCTGACGTGCCATCGAGTTAAGCTTGCCCGCCCATTCAAACTCTTTCGCCATAATGGCGCATTGTTTGTATAGGTCAATTAACTTAATCCCTTGATTATCTACCCAGTATTTAAGAGTTTTATTTCGGACAAATTGAGCCGTCCTAATCATTTCGTCAATGACTCGGTATTGCTCCGCTTTGCCTTTTAATTTAAACTCTAATGTTATCATTCAATTAGTCTATCACGCCCACAGATCGCAATATTCACAAGATGTGTTTAATTCACAATTATTTACACTTTATGGAAATTAAAGCCGTCCTAAAAGGACGGGGCTTTAGACCCAAAAATCTTGGTAATGGGCCCGCGTCCGAGTTCGATCGTCTATAAAGTCAAGGTCAACCTGCAACGTCCCACCAATCTAGATATGATGATGTCGGATGAATTCAACCGCATCGTTGCAGAACTGCGCCGCCACATTCACCGCAATTGAAAAACGAAAAAGCAATGGATAATTTAGAAAAATTTGCGCGCTCAAAAACGGCAAGTATTGTCCTGCCAATTGCTGCCACAATCTTGCTGTTCGTGGTGTGGGAAATTCTGGTATTCCTGTTCAAAATTCCCCCGTACAACTTGCCCGCACCTTCTGCGATTATCGTTGCAACTTTCACTCAAAGCAAAGCACTGATCGAAAACACCGGACAAACCCTGTTTACAACTCTAGCGGGTTTCATCCTCGCCATTGTTGCAGGCGTAGTGCTGGGGTTTCCGATCGGATATTCCCGAATTGCATATATAGTTCTTTACCCGCTATTAGTTGGGTTCAATACTGTACCGAAGGTAGCGTTAGTGCCGCTGTTTGCGCTGTGGTTTGGCATAGGTACGGTGCCGGCAATTCTGACTGCATTTTTGCTGGCATTTTTCCCGATCGCCGTTAACGTAGCTTTAGGATTAGATACAGTGGAACCCGAGATGAAAGATGTAATGCGATCGCTGGGTGCATCCCAAATCGAAATTTTCCAAAAAGTCGGGTTCCCCCACACCTTACCATACGTCTTTGCCTCGCTCAAAGTTGCAATTTCCCTTGCCTTTGTCGGGGCTGTAATTTCGGAAACAGTAGCGTCCAACAAAGGCATCGGTTACTTAATTGTCAGCGCGAGTTCTAACTTTGACGTGCCTTTAGGTTTTGCAGGATTGATGGTTTTGGCAGTGCTGGGAACCGTGCTTTACGGCTTTTTTGCTGCGGCGGAGAAATACCTGATTTACTGGGCGCGCTGATTGGATGGGCTAAGCCACATCCAGTGCCGGAAAATGCCGTGCTGGTAGCCTAAAGGTTCTTCGTGCTGAGCCTGTTTGATGTCTTCTACAGGTACTGGCGCGGGGGATTTTTTTGTGAGTTGGCGATTGAAGAATGTCATAACTTTGCCTCCAAGAGAGTGGTTTCTGGGAGACACATGGAAACCTGTCACCATACCAGCTTGATTTGGTATGTCCGAATCTTTTTCTGTGTCTTATGATACCATAATAGAACTTTTTGGGCGGGAAGTATCCCCCGATCGGGTGATATTTCCTGCATTTAAATTGTCATTGGGCCCCAGAAACCGGGTTTTTTACCGAACCTGCGGGCTGCAACGAAGAATTTTCGTAAAAAAACCCGGTTTCTTTAGAGTCGTGTCTGAGACTAAATTTGGGCGGGCGAGACGCCCACCCCACAATAATTTGACTGCATCATCGGATTGCCGACTCAAGGCGAAAGCGGGCAATCTCGCAAATTTCAGCTAAAGCCTGCTGCATTTCAGTTTCAGGGGAATTATCGAGGCGGCTTTTAAATGCTTCGAGAATGCTGGTTTTAGTGTGTTTTTTCACCGCAGCAATGAAGGGGAAACCAAACTTTTCGCGGTACGATCGATTGAGGAATTGAAAGCGATCGAACTCCTCAACAGATAGCCGATCTAAACCTACACCTGTCTGTTCGCTAACTGATGCTTCCGCCATTTTCGCTTTGCTTCCTAAATCCGGGTGCGCTTGAATCAAAGCTAATTTTTCGGATTGAGTCATGGCGCTGACAACTGTTACCATTTTGGCGTGCAAATCGGCTGTGGAGGCAAAAGGGCGATCGTCCCAAGTGCGGCGGGCGATCGCGGGTGTGTGTTCAAAAATCTCGCCCAGGGCTTCTGTAAATTCTTCGGAGCTCATTTGGTTGAGTTGAACTAAAGAATATTGCATTGTTTATGAAAATACTATCTAACAACTAACTACTGACTACTGACTACTGAATTGAGTTTGTTCGATTTCGCCGTGGGCTTTGAGGAGTGCAGCAATTTTCCGGCGGATGATAATTCCCGGTTTATCTGTCATCATTTGCTGTTCTTGCGCGATGTCGAGGGGCACGTCCCAATCAGTTGTTTCTAAAATCTGTTTGTCTTCTAAAGTAACAGCGCGATTGAAAGCAATTATATCGCTAGCTTTTGGTTCCCCGGACAATTCGACGGTAGGAATGACTGGATACCAGAATCGTTTAAAAACAGCTTGCTTCGTAACTAACATAATGCCTCGCCACAATCAAGGATAACTAAACCCTTCTGACAACTGACAACTGACAACTGACAACTGACTTCAGCTACCTCTATAAGTGCTGTACGACCAAGGGGAAACTAGCAAAGGTACGTGATAATGTGCGGTGGAATCGGCGATGCCGAACTGAATCGGAACGCTGTTTAAAAACGGCGGTTCTGGCAAATTTTCGGCGCACTTCGCGAAGTATTCGCCCACGGAAAAGACTAATTCGTAAACTCCCGGTTTGAGTTCGCTTTCTGATAGTAACGGAACTGCGGTGCGACCGTCAGCATTAGTTGTTACTGTTTTCAGCAGGGTTTTTTCGCCGGAGTTTGGGTCAATAGATTGCAGGGCGATCGACATATTTGCTGCCGCACAGCCGCGGGCTGTATCGAGAACGTGAGTAGTAAGTTTGCCTGACATTTTTGAATGCTTGATTAAGTGCTGATTTTCGATCTGTTTCCACTCGTTAACAGGCTCTGCCTGGTAACGCAGATCCGGAGGCTCTGCCTCCATTTTTCCTGTTTGAAAAGCGAGGCAGAGCCTCTGGATCTGCGTTACCAGGCTCTGCCTGGGAACCAGTTATTTTTGTTGATACAAATAGCGCGCTAGTTTCTATTAGTGTAACGGGCCGGCTGCGATCACTTTGGCGATCGCATCGGTGACATCAGTAGGCCGTTCATCAGCCAATTGTTCGTACCACTGTTCTGTTACCTGCGGATCTTTGCCGTGTATTTGTTCCGCGCGCTGTCGGGCTTTTTCTACAACTGCATTGGCCCGCTGTTTGCGCTCGGTTTCGTAACGTTTTAGCGCGTATTCTACGCCCAAATTCGTACTCAAAAGGTAGTTGCTAAGTACCAGCGCATCTTCCATCGCCTGACAGCCGCCTTGTCCGAGATCCGGGCAGGTGGCGTGGGCGGAATCTCCCAGCAAAGCAACTTTACCGCGAACGAAGCGGTCGATCGGCCCTACGTCGTGAATTTCCGGCCGCGCCACTGCTGCGGGATCGAACCTGTCTATTAACAATTGCACGGGCTCGGCCCAACCTTGAAAGTGTTCTTTAAGTTCCGCTTTGTAATTGTCGGGATTGGCGGGAGTGCCTTTGGGCAAGGGAACATCTAAGAAAAAGTAAAATCGATCGCCCGCTACCGGCATCATTGACGCCCGTTTGTGTTCGCCGACATATATCGCCCAAGTATTTTTCGGCGCGAGTTCTTCATCTGCCGGAACTAACCCGTTCCAGTTGATATAGCCGCCGTATTTCGGCTCTACTTCCCTGCCCAATATATATGTACGCAAAATCGAGCGCACGCCGTCAGCCGCCACTAACAAATCGCCCCGCGCTTTGTCTCCGTTTTCAAAGATTGCTGTTACTCCGCTTTCGTCTTCTTCTACAGAAATACACTTGCGATCGAGCTGGACTTCTCCCTTAAATGCTGCTAGCAACATATTCTGCAAATCTCGGCGGGCAACGGGATAGGGGCGCTGACCGACTTGTTGAATTAGCGGCATTAAATCGATGTCATTCAGGAGTTCGCCGGTTTTGGTGCGGTATTCCATGCGATCCATTTGCCCGCCAATTTTTGCCATCTTTTCGCCTAAACCGAGTCGGTTGAGAACTTTGACTCCGTTCGACCACAAAGATATTCCGGCTCCTGCGGGGCGCAGTTCTTTAACGCGATCGTAAATTTCAACTTCATAGCCCGCTTGTTGTAGGGCGATTCCCGCAGTTAAGCCGCCAATTCCCGCACCGATGATGACAACTTTCAAGTCGTGCATTCTCTGTTTCTCCTGCTGAATGACATCTTATTTCAAGAATTCATAACAGTTAAATAACTTTTGTTTTTGGTCTGCCCGAATTTTGAAATTCACTATATTTTATAATACTATACTTGCTGTTTTTACTGTATCGTAAATTACTAATTTATGCGGTTTTAGGCAAATTGCGATCGGCTTTGGTGCGGCATATCCCCGTAGGGACACGGCATTGCCGTGTCCCTACTGTGGGTATCTTACTCAGCTATAAATTTTGTTAACTCGCCCAGATTTTGCTGAATCGCATTTATCCCGCGCAGGTGAGACAAGGGAGAACCTCCGTACAAAAAGTTGTTCAAGCTAACTTGATAATTTTGCTGTACCGCCAAATCCAGCCATAAATTCTTAAAGGCTTCTCCCGGTTTGTAGTCGGGGATATTGTGCTGATAGTAAGGAAAACTGTCTATACAAGTATTGAAAAAGTTTTTGCGCCCGCAATGCTTTAAATACTGATATCGCGGTTTGAATTCTGTTTGATTTTCCAATACTGTATAAATAGTATCCGCTAAGGATTCCGGGTCAAATTTAGCGTAAAGACCGGCACCTTCGGGGAAAACTGGCGAGTTTCCTCTGGCGTATTGGTTGAATTCTTCAAAACAAATTACTGGTACGTTGCAACTCATGGCTTCGGTAATTCCCCGGTTTTTTCCTTCGAGGAGTGAACCGAGGATAAATGCTTGCGCCCGCGAATAATATGTGGGGATTTCGCTGTAGTAGTCTACTCTCGGCACTAAGTTAATGTAGTCGGAGGGGTTGATTAAAATTGCCTCGATTTGTTGCCATTCTTTTAAGGCGTACTCGTCGAGAGTTTTCAGGTTGCTAGCATCAAAGTCATGGCCGGTGACGACTGTTAATTTTATCGGTTTTTGCGGATATTTTTGGCGGTAAACTTTTAAGGCTTTGGCTATGATTGGCAAATTTTTTTCTTCGGAAATTCGGGCGACGGCTAGCAAGTCGATGTCTTTGGCGGGGACGTTGCGCGGGGAAATTAAGTATTCGTTGATGAAGTCGGTGTCTTGCAGTGGTATGATTGGTTTGTGGGCGCGATCGACATAAGTTTCGCGAAACCACTTATCTCGCTGCGGGTTTTTGTATAAACTCGAGTAGGCGTCAGCTATGGGGGCCCAGGAGTAGGAAGTTCCGGGGGAATAGGTGAAGGATAAAAATACTGAGGAAAGTTGGGGAAATAGTTTGTTGATGAGTTCGACTGCTTCGCTGAAATAAATTCCTTTGATGAAACGCCCTTCGTAAAACAGCGGGGGAAGTAAGACGTAGAAACTGACGGTATCGAAGCGGTGGGGTTGGTCTTCAAATATCTCCCAGCTAAAGGCGTCTAAGTCTGCATAGATTTCGGCGATTGGTTTGTTGATTTGGGGGTTGCGTAAATATGGCTTTTGTCGATCGTAGTTTCCGCGTACCATAGAAGTTTTTTGGTATTATTGTATAGCAATGTTATTTGTTGTGTGAACAAGATTTTTTTTATGAACCGCAGAGGGCACAGAGGGCGCAGAGGAGAAGAGAAGAGAAGAGAAGAGAAGAGAGATATTCACAATTCATCTAAGGGTTCTTCTACTGATTCATTGTCGCCAATTGTGAGGGCGAGTTGGTAGATTTGGCGGCGGGGAAGGGATGTTTGTTGCGCTAGCTGGCGGCTGGCTTGGGAACGACTTATGCCTTCTGCAATTAATGTTTGCAATTCTGCTTTAATGGCGTCTTCGGAAAATATTGGTGCGGCTGTTTGGATGCCGGCTATTACGAGGGTAAATTCTCCCTGGGGTTCGCGATTGGTGTAAAGCTCGATCGCACTTTCTATACTACCACGCCAAAACTCTTCGTGCATTTTAGTTAACTCTCTCGCCAATACAATCTGTCTGTCGCTTCCCAAACTATTTGCTAAATCTTCTAAAGTTTGCCGCAACCGGTGGGGAGACTCGTATAATATTATAGTCCGGGATTCTATTTGCAAAGCTTCTAAACCGCGCTGGCGTTCTTGACCTTTGGCGGCCAAGAATCCTTCAAATACAAATCTGTCTGTAGGCAATCCCGATGCACTGATTCCGACTATGCAGGCGCTCGGGCCGGGAATCGGAATAATGTTAATATTAGCATCGGCGCAACCTTTGACTAACTCGTATCCGGGGTCAGAAATTCCCGGCATTCCGGCATCGGTGACGAGGGCGATACTCTTCCCTAATAGCAGTTTGTCGATTAATTCGGGGAGTCGCTGGTGTTGGTTGTGTTCGTGATAGCTGATTTGGGGCGTTTTGATTTGAAAGTGGTGCAAAAGTTTGCCTGTATGGCGGGTGTCTTCGGCGGCGATGAAGTCTGCTGCTTGCAAAATTCGGATGGCGCGAAATGTCATGTCTTCGAGGTTGCCGATCGGGGTTCCGACGATGTAAAGTGTTCCTGTATTGGGATTTGGCTGCATTTGGATATTTTTTATTTTAACCGCAGATGGGACACGGGCGGGACGCCCATGCCACACGCCCATGCCACATATTTAAGCAGATATGAAAACTGGATTGTTTTTGGGATTGGCGACTTTGGATTTAATTTATTTGGCCGGGAAGCCTCCGGGTGAAAATCAGAAAGTTGTTGCTTCTGATTGTACCATTGCTGCGGGCGGGCCGGCGACAAATGCTGCGGTTGCTTTTAGCAGTTTGGGGAATGTGGCGGTATTAGGTGGCGTTTTGGGTACTCACGCGATCGCCCAATTAATTCGTGCAGACTTAGCGGAGTATAATGTCAGGATAATCGATTTGGCACCAGGGCGATCGGACTCGCCGCCAGTTTCCTCGATTATTGTAACTGAAGCAACGGGCGATCGATCGGTAATCTCGATTAATGCTACTAAATCTCAGGTTGACAGTCAAGCAATTGACCGGGATATATTAACATCAGTTAATATTGTACTGCTTGACGGACATCAAATCGCAGCCAGCCAAGAAATTGCTCAACTCGCCCAATCAAAAAACATTCCAATTGTCCTCGATGGCGGCAGTTGGAAACCCGGATTAGAAGAAATATTGCCTTTTGTTAAATGGGCCCTATGTTCGGATAATTTTCATCCGCCCGACTGCTGCAATTCAGAACAAGTCTTTGCTTATCTGTCAGCAGCGGGAATTCCCAACATTGCCATCACCCGCGGCCAAAAACCGATTCAATACCTCAGCAAAGGCAGTTTCGGCAGTTTAGAAGTGCCTCAAATTCAAGCCACAGACACTTTAGGCGCAGGCGACATTTTTCACGGTGCTTTCTGCAACTACATTTTACAAGAAAACTTTATAAATGCTCTTGCAGCCGCTGCTAAGATTGCTTCCTCTTCCTGCCAATTTTTCGGAACCCGCGAATGGATCAAAAATCTTAAAAATTAATTTTAAATTAACAAAAATAGCCGGAAACAAGCGAGCGAACCGAGAAAACTCAAATAACCAATACTGGTTAAGCTAAAATAGTTATAGCAATCCTTACAAAATTTGTGAACTCCTCTCCTCTCTTCCTTCGCGACCTTTGCGTCTTCGCGGTTCATCAAAAAACCTCTTCACAAATCAAACCAGATTGCTATATTAGTCAAACAACTTCAAACCAAACAAAACTACCCCAAAACAAAACAATCGAATCATGCCTGACACCCAACCTCTAAGCATCACCCTTCCCCCCTTGCGGATTACCCTAACCGAGCAACAACAGGTTAATCTAGAATGGCTGACGCAAAACTTGCCCAATCTACTCTCCGCGCCCAGCAAACCTGAAGTCCCCGACAATATGAAACAGTGGGTGGCGGCTAACAAATTATTAAATAAACCCGACGCAGAAATCATTAAAATCCTGATAGCCACCGGCATTGATGCGGAAACAGCAACAACAGAAGTTACGGCTATATCCTCTCATCCTTACTTCCAAGCAGGCAGTCATTTTGTGCAGCTACTGCAGAAACTAGAATCGCAACTCACCATCAACAATCAATTAGCTGCACTGTCTTCCAAGTTTGGCACAATCGAACGCAAAAGTAGCCTTTCCCGAGAGTATTTTTTAGAAAATTACTATGCCAAAAATACTCCGGTAATTATTACCAACATCATGCACAACTGGAAAGCGTTGCAGTTGTGGACGCCGGAGTATTTGCAGGAAAAATACGGCGATACAGCGGTGGAAATTCAAGCCAATCGCAACTCCGACCCAGAATATGAAATTAAGGTACACAACCACAAAAAAACCGTTTTCTTCCGACAATATATAGATATGGTGGTCAATGGCGGGTCTAGCAACGACTACTACATGGTTGCTAACAACCAAACTCTGGAAAGAGAGGAATTTAAACCGCTATTCAACGACTTTGAAATTTTTCCAGAATACTTAAATCCCACCGATACAAAAGGCAGAGTTTTCTTTTGGTTCGGGCCGCAAGGTACAATTACACCGCTGCACCACGACCCAGTTAATTTAGTTTTAGCACAGGTATCGGGACGCAAACTGATTAAATTGATTTCTCCGCAGCAAACACCCCTGCTTTACAATTACGTCGGAGTTTTCAGCAAGGTTGACGGCGAAAATCCCGACTACGAAAAGTATCCGCTTTACAGAGATGCGAAAATCATTGAGGTGATTTTGGAACCGGGAGAAGTTATCTTTATTCCTGTCGGTTGGTGGCATCACGTAAAATCGCTGGATGTGAGTATTTCGGTTTCGTTTACTAACTTTGTGTTTCCCAATTATTATGAATGGAAATATCCTCATATTAATTGGTAATCTCTCGTTAGTAGGCTCTGCCTGGTAACGCATATCTAGAGGCTCTGCCTCCGATTCTACTAATAGGAAAAGGAAAGCTCTGCGCCTGATTTTGCCAACAGGAAGAAGGAGGCAGAGCCTCCGAATAGGCATTCCCAGGCAGAGCCTGGGAACGAGTAAAATAAGGTGCGTCAGTTGGGAATTTTCCGATTATTATGAAGAAGACGCAATCTGACGCACCCTACTTAAATTTATAAATAAAACATGAAAACTCTTGAACAGTTAAGCGAAATTGCCCGATCGATCGCCTGGAGTGCATCAGATATCCTACAATCCTATTACCGCCAGGATTCCCACACTCCCAACCTGGACATTCAAGAACAAAAAGACGGCCCAGTTACCGCCGCCGATGTCGCTGTCAATTCTTACATTCTCGACGAATTGCAGTCGGCTTTAGGGAATGCAGAATTTGGCTATCTCAGCGAAGAAACTTACAAATCTTATTTGAAAACCAACGGTCAAATTCCCTTACCTCAAAGTTGGGTTTGGATTATTGACCCTTTGGATGGAACGCGAGATTTTATTGACAGGACAGGGGAATTTGCCGTTCACATTGCTTTAGCGTTCGAGGGAAGACCGGTATTGGCAGTTGTGGCTTGGCCGGAACAACAAAAGATTTATTACGCAATCCGCGATGCGGGTGCTTTTATGGAAAGCCGAGGCGGTTCTGCGGTAAAGTTGCAGGTTTCTGCGCGAAATACAGCGGCGGATTTATCTATAGTAACCAGCCGCACTCACCGGGACGATCGCTTTAATCAATTATTGCACAAACTGCCTTGTCAAAATCAACTAGCTGTCGGCAGTATCGGCTGTAAGATTGCGACAATTGTCGAACAAAAAGCTGATGTTTATATTGCTCTTTCGGGCAAGTCTGCACCGAAAGATTGGGATTTAGCGGCGCCGGAATTGATTTTGACGGAAGCGGGCGGTCGATTTACTCGTTTTGACGGTTCTGCTTTGCAGTATAACCGGGGAGATGTGAGTCAGTGGGGGGGTTTGTTGGCGAGTAACGGTTGCTGTCACGCTGCTATTTGCAGGGAAGCTGAGGCGATTTTAGCAGGGATAGATGCGAGTTTGAAGTAAGTGCGATCGCTCCTCAATATTGTAACGAATAACTTGTAGATACTGTCTTGAACGGGAGCATCTCAGTTTTGTAAAAAGCATTTTTTTTATTGTAGTGCGAGCTTAAGAGCTCGCACTGTAAATGCAAAACTGAGATTAGCCATGATTTTAAAATTCCTGAAGGTTTATAGCCTTTCTCAAAAAGATGAGGTATGACTGACAGCTTACATAACCACCCAAACTAAGAGGGCTGAAGCCCAACAACGTACCTCATCTTTCTGAGAACCGCTATACATTTAACATCGATCGTTCACCCTGAGCGATCGACTGTTAAAAGTTTCCATTAAATAATCGGCAATTCTACTATAAACTCAGCACCGCCTCCGGTTTTGGATTGAACCGGAGATTCAACTGTAAGGCGGCCGCCGTGCAATTTTACAATAATTTTATAGCAAACCGACAGCCCCAATCCTGTAAAATCTTTTAAAGATTTAGTATGGGAAAACGGGTCAAATATTCTGTCTTGATTTTCCGGCGGAATTCTGGAGCCGTTGTGGGCTATTGATACTGCAATAAACCTGCCAGTAGAATCCTCGACAATATCGGTGGTAATTGTAATAATTTGAGCGGAGTTTTCAATACTGTTAACAGCATCAATAGCATTGCTGAGGAGACTCGCGAATACCTGGCTCAGTTGACCGGGATAACACAAAATTGGCGGCAGGTTGTTGTACTCCTTGACTACTAATATTTTTGGCTCCAGCCGGTGAGCGAGCAACAGCAGAATATTGTCGATGCTTTCGTTAAGATTGGCGCGTTCTTTGTTGGGTTCGTCAGGAAGTGAAAAATTCCGAAAAGCCAGGACTATCTGGCGAATGCGATCGGCTCCTATTTTCAAAAAGTTGAGAAGTTGCGGCAAGTCTTCGCTGATAAAATCTAGATCCAAGGTCTCTATTTCTTTGGCAATGCGCGGCACAGGTTGAGGATATTGTTCGCGATAGAGGCGAATTATATCGAGCAAATCTTTGATATAATCGTTAAGGTGAATCAAACGGCCGTAAATAAAGTTAATCGGGTTGTTAATGTCCTTGGAAACTTCGGCGGCGAGTTGACCGATAATTGTCATTTTTTCGCTTTGTACTAAATGCTCTTCGGTTCTTCTGAGTTTGGCAAATACTTCTTCCAACAGTTTGAGTTCTTCTTGAATTTGCCCGTGGAGTTGGGATTGGGAAATGGCGATCGCCAGCGAGTCTGCAATTGCTTCCAAAACTTCTACTTCGTCGGGAGTTGCAAACCGCCGATTGGCGCAGGCGAACAGATATCCGAGCCGATTAGTCTGAGTCAGTACGGGTACTGCTGCGTAGCGGCTGTTTGTGAGTTCGATACGGGCGTTTTCCTGAGACGCTGTGGCATCAGGGGCGGCGGTTTTATGTAGCAGTATCGTTTCGCAGCGGTGAAGCCGTGCAGCTAAATCTCCAGAGGGCCCTCCTGGAACGCCGAAGATTCCCAAGCGCCCCGGCAAACCTTCCCGGCAATATTCCCAGCAAAATTCTAAAGTATCTTGTCGGGGATCGTACCATCCGAAAATTGCTCGATCGAGCTTCAGCAAAGTACCGAGTTCGTCTACTGTAGTTTGCAGGATGCGATCGAGCTGCAAGCAAGCGCGAATGCGCCCGGTCAAGCGGTGGAAAAAAGCTTCTGCGCGAGTGCGAAAGTAATTTAGGGCAAACAGCTTGAGTGCCGCAATTTCTGCCAAAATAGCTGCGGTTAAGAGTAAGGCTGCGGCTGCTGCTAATATATTTAAGGGGAGCAGTTCTTTTTCGAGATTGTCGCAGGGAATTACGAGGGCGATCGACCATTCAGCTTGTTCTAAAGGAAGATAGGCAACATAAACTCTGGCGTTGTTGATTTGAGTCAGCAAAATACCAGTTTTTTGATAAACCATTTCCCGGGCTACATTCGCCAAATTAGTATCTGCGGACTCTAAAAGACTGGGAGCGGCCTTGTCGATATTTCCCATTAACCGAGCGTCGGGATGGACAATCGGGACTCCTTGAGAATTGAGAACAAAAGCGTAAGTTCCTGCGCCATATTCCAGCTTTCCTACTACTTCGGCAATTCGCTCGATGCTAATGACGCCGTTCATTACTCCGATCGGCTTTTCGGCTGTTTTATAAAGATAATTTGCCGAACTCGACCACACCGGAGCCGAAATAGGAACAATACTTTGTTGTTTTAGCGTGCGAGAAATGGTAGGATCTGAAACATAGACTTCCCCAGCCATTGCCTTTTTGAAGTGTTGGCGGTCGCTAACATTAATCAAGGCTCGGCCGAATTTTGTGGTGAAATAAGAACCGTCGGGTGCAATTAATGCGAAGTGCTGAAATTCTTTCAGTCGAATTACTTCGGATTTTAAATAAGGCTGTGCCACGGGCCAATTCATCGAACGAACGGGAGGAGTGTTGGCGAGGATTTCGATCTCGGCCTTTCTAGTGCCGATCCAGCGATCGATCTTATTACCGCGCTCCCTAACTTCTAACAAAGCATTTCGCTCTAAATTGGCGATAATCAAGCGGCGAACGCTTTGATAGCTAATACAACCAGTGATGCTAGCTGCCAGAATTGTTCCGCCCAAAATTAAGAGCGCAGTTTTGTACCGAAGATGGTATTCGGCCTTAAATCCCGCTGACAATAGTCGAGTTAATTTCCACCACTTCACTCTCGCAAAGCTTCGCATGGTTTGACCAATTTGTGAAATTGAAATCCTCAGCTTATCTGCGATTTACTCGCCCCTATGTCAGTAGTCTGAAACTACTAGCATTCAATAATTGCGGGGATTTTTTAAGTTTTTCCCGCCTGCCCGCTCACCTTGTTAAACTGGAATAAGACTTTACCATATTTTTGACAAATTAAAACATTTCATCAACGACTTAAAATTTTTCTTAACAGTCGTTAATAATTTATGTTTATTAGGTGATGTACGCACTGCGTACTCTATAGCAATCCTAAATGATTTGCTGGCATTATTATACGCGAGCTTTCTGGCTCGCACTGCAAGGATTCTGGTCTCGCTCGAGAGAGGCGGCTGATGCGAGGATTGCTATAGGTTGAGATATTTGGTGTTTGTCTTAATAACAAAATATTAAAAGTTTTTCCTTCATTACTGAACGAAAAACTTGTTAAATCTTTGAATTCACATCTCAAAACTCAAAACTATTTTCGGTGCATCCGCGGGCTGAGGCGGTGCTAAATTACCGCAGTTAGGCGATTTGTTTAAAGAACCTTGTGAGTGTGTTCGTGCTGTTTCACATTGTCTTCAGTGCGAATGACGCGCTCGGAATTGAGCACTCTTTTGCGTTCTAAGGAATAAGTAAAGTCGTTGCGAACTGTTCCCAAGGGAATGTGAACTTTAGCTTGGGGGCGAATTTTGTAAGTGCGGGCTGCTGCGATCGCCCGAAAGCCAAATTCTTCGCTAAACTGAGCTGATGACGGGAATTCCGGCAGCATTTTGGGTGATTCGCCGTCGAGAACTGCTCCTAAAGTCGTCCCGCAAGCCATTTCATAAGATGTGGGAATTCCCTTGACAATTGCTTCCAAAGCCGCTGAGGGGATAGCTTCGATTACTTTTACTTCAAAAACTTCGCCTTCTTCTTTGATGAAGCAGGTGGCCAAACCCACTGCTATGTAGTCGTCGGTGCACAGATCGGGAGCGTTGGGATAAACGGTTGCAGTAGTCATAAAATCTTTTGAGTAGGAATTGAAAACTGGGAGCGAAAAATCAAGCGATTTTAGATTTTAGATTTTTTCCACGGATTTTTCCGGGGGATTTTACGTGGAAAATCTCAAATAGGCTGTTCTAATATCTAAAATTGTTGGGTTAAGCTCCAAAGAGCCGATCGCGCCAGCGAGTCGATCGTACCACATCAAGGTAGATGCCGGATGATTCGGCAAGGATTCCCCGCCGCCACGACGTTTGCGGGAATATCTTTGACAACAACACTGCCTGCGCCGATCGTGCTATTGTCGCCAACAGTCACTCCGGGGCAAATAATACTGCCGCCGCCAATCCAAACATTATTGCCAATATTAATTTCAGCAGCGAGCTCTCGGCCAGAAAGCCTTATTTCCGGGTCAGTGGGGTGAAAAGCGGTGTAAATTTGCACGTTGGGCCCGCACAGCAAATTTTCGCCGATGTTAACTCGATTGCAGTCGAGAATCACGCAGCCAAAACTCATGTACAATCCGTTTCCAGCATAAATATTGCTGCCGTAGTCGCAGTAGAAAGGCGGCTCGATTTCAACTTTCGGGCCAACTGCACCGAACAATTCCGCGATAATTTCTAACCGTTTGTCTTGTTCGTCTTCGGCAGTAGAATTGTAGGTTCTGGCGAGGCGGCGGGCTCGCTGGCGCTCTAAAATTAATTGCCGATCCGCACCTAAATACAATTCGCCGGCGAGCATTTTTTGTTTTTCGGTTTTTTCCACAGTTTTTTCGACAGTAAGAATTGGCGGTTGATATCAAATCCGGTAGCATCGGAATTAATATAACCCGAAATCAGGACACCGCGAGTGCCTTAGTCCCTAGAATAAATCTGGCGTAGAAATCAGGACACCGCGAGTGCCTTAGTCCCTACCATCGATCGCGGTAGTCCAAGGGCATTGCCGTGTCCTCTATATCATTCCGGCGCAGCCGGAATTGATATCAAGAGTCTGATGGGAACACATACATTTAGGGGTCGGGTTTGGACTGCAAACAAACGGCTAAATCCAGGTTGGTTAATTGCTCAAAAGCTCGATCGATCGAGCCTTTTCCTCGCAAAAAACCAGTATTCCCAGCGGGGCAAATATATTGCAGAGTGGAAGGCGAAAATCGATCGATAATTGACTTGACGCTGTTAATTTGCCTGGGCCAATGAAAAGTTTTTGCCGTTCTGTGCGGTAGAGGGGCGGCTTCTCGGTTGGGGAGCAAGTGTCTGCCGGAAAACAGGACTCCGCCGTTGCCAGTATCATAATAAAGGCAAGAGGAACCCGGAGAGTGGCCGGGAGTCCAAAATGCTTTTATTCGATCGTTCAAAACAAATTCTCGATCAAAAACCGTCACCTTCAAACCCGGCAGCAAATAAGCTTCCTGCTCTTGAATCAGGATATCGCACCCCGTGGCTTCCTGAATCTCCCGCGCCTTGGCGATAGCGCCGCGGTGGGTGAGAAACAGCAGCCGCACGCCGCCCTGTTCCCGCAAAAATGTTTGGTTAATCTCATCCCAAGCGGGACAATCCACCAGGATGTTCGATTCGTTTTCTACAATGAAATAGGCTGTCGCACCCAGGGTATCCCGGTTAGGGGCGAAGGCAAAGATATTGTCGAGCACGGGTCTGGGTTGTTTGGAGACTGAACTCTGTTGTTTCAAGGAAGTATTTTAGAAGGGAATGGGATAAATATTATGTTCTTTTTACTATGGTTGTTCGTATTGGGGCTGATATCGTACTACTTGTTGCAGAACGGCACCAGCCGCATCACCCGAACTCCGGTATGGCTGCTGTGGCTGGTAATGATGGCGCCGGCGCTGATTTGGACCGGTTGGGTTTTAGTTAACGGCACGAGCAAAACAGTACCGCCGGAGTTGGTAATTATACCTTTTCTGGTTTGCCCTTTTTTGTATTGGTTTTTGGTACAGTTGGGGCGCAAGAAAATTACCGGCGAAACTGCTGAGCAGGTAGCAGACTCTGCTGACTCTGCTACTGAACCTGCAAAGCCAAAACCGCCCGTGCGCCCGATCGATGCAGCGGAAGAAGCGAGTTTGCGCGATTGTTTTCCTTGGTCAATTTACTTTCTGCGGGATTTGGAATTTCGGCCGCAGGCTGTAATTTGTCGCGGACAGTTACGCACGAACCCAGAGGCGGCTTATCAGGCGATTCGGGAGAATGTGGAGAGGCTTTTTGGCGATCGCTTTTTAGTAATATTTCAAAACAGCTTGAGCGGTCAACCTTTTTTTGCCATAGTTCCGAATCCCAGCAGCAAAGTCGGGGAAACTCCGCTTACTTCCCTTAAAACTCCATCTCTAACCAGGCCGTTTTTCGCGTTAGCCTTGGTGCTGATTACGGTATTTACGACTACGATTGTCGGGTCGCAAATTGCCGGAGTTACTGAAAAAGCTTTGCAGTCCAACCCGTCAATGTTGCTCCAGGGTTTGCCTTACTCGCTGGCTCTGATTGCAATTTTGGGAATTCACGAATCCGGTCACTATTTAGCTGCCAGATTCTACAAAATTCGCACGACTTTGCCTTATTTTATTCCGATTCCTTTTTTCTTGGGAACTTTTGGCGCCTTCATTCAAATACGGAGTCCAATTCCCAACCGCCGAGCTTTATTTGATGTTAGCATTGCCGGGCCACTGGCGGGCTTAGTTGCGACAGTGCCGTTGTTGATTTGGGGTTTGAATCATTCGACTATTGTACCGCTCTCAGACAAGTCGGGAATGTTAAATTTTGAGTCTTTCACCCCGAATTTTTCGCTGCTGATGACTTTGTTGAGCAAGTTAACTTTGGGCGGGGCTTTGAATGCGGAAAGTGCGATCGATTTGCATCCGGTAGCGGTGGCGGGTTATTTGGGTTTGATCGTGACGGCGTTTAATTTGATGCCGGTGGGACAGTTCGATGGCGGGCACATCGTGCACGCGATGTTCGGCCAGCGAGCGAGTATGGCGATCGGGCAAGTTGCTAGACTTTGTATGCTGCTGCTTGCTTTTTTGGAACAGGGTTTGCTGCTGTGGGCAGTTATTTTGTTCTTGACGCCACTCAACGACGAACCGGCGTTGAATGATGTTAGCGAATTGGATAATCGGCGGGATTTTTTGGGGTTGCTGGCGATCGGGCTTTTGTTAATTATTTTGTTACCGGCGCCCAGGATACTCATTGATTGGTTAAATGTTTAGAAGGAAGAGGGAAGTTCGGCAACGAGCAATGTACGGGGTGTAACGGATATAAGAAAGAAGAAACAAGAAAGATGGCAGAAGAAAGAGGGCAGAAGGATTGAGTTATCGGGCGAGAGAAAGAAGAGGGAAGAAGGAAGAAAAGAGAGGTTTACCAATTCTGCAAGGGTTGCTATATTAGGACTTACGCGGTGAGAAACCCGGTTTCTTGCTAGAGACTTCGCTACCAAACCAAGATTATTCGCAGGAGCATCCCAATTTAGTAAAAAGCGTTTTTTAGGAGTGCGAGCGTCTCGCTCGCGATTTAGCCGCGAGCGAGACGATCGCACGCTATATCGCTATATCATCCAAATATATTATTCTGATGCAACCGTCCACGATCTGAAAGCAAAAATGGGATGCTCCCTTTCTCGCAGAAACCGGGTTTATGAGGCGTAAGTCCTGTATACAAGCGAGTTTAGCTTTTCTCAACTCGCTTTCTATCTCGACGCGATGTTTGTTTCCACCGACTTATCTGAGAAATATGTCTTACAAATCCTTTACTTTCCAACAATTAAAAGATCGGTTTGGATTGAAGCCGTCACTCAGTCAAATTCTGAGTGACAAGGTTATTCCTTTAGAACCCTCCGAATGGCTGTGGAGAACCCTCGAAATTAGTTCTAACACTGCTGTGAAAACTGCAAAAGAACGTTCGGAACGGATTATTTCTCCTATTTTGTTAGAATCAAGAGAAAGGAACAACAGACAATTTTCTATCTTTTCCGGCTGGTCATTTGATGTAGATATTTCTCAGGGATTGAATGGAAAATGTGACTTTCTACTGTCTGCCGTGCCCTTTGATTTTGAAATTAAAGTTCCCATTTTTGCATTGAGAGAAACCCAAGGCCCAGAAATAGAATCTTGTCTGCCGCATTGTGCCGCACAAATGGTGGCTGCTCAGCTATTTAACCAACGCGAACAAAATTCAATACCTGCGGTATTTGGCTGCGTAACTACTGGCGTTGTCTGGCGGTTTCTTAAATTAGAAGGAAATAATTTAATTATTGATTCTGATGTTTATTGTGTCGATAATGTTCCTATGATTTTAGGGTTTTTGCAAAAAATAGTTAATTTTTACCAGTAACTATAATAAAATAGGTTTAGAGCGATTAATTTCGCTGTCAAGACAAACTTAATAAAAGTTTTTTACAGGCTGCGAAATAGAAAAAACTTGACCGCAAATCAAATAAGGTAGCTGTACCAATGATTGCAATTACTCCCGAACAAACAGCGCTAATTCCGATTTATCGCGAGAAGTGGCGGCAAATTGGACTTTCGATCGCACCGATCGATCGCCCGCAAGCGACAGCCGCCATCCACACCGCCTACAACATCATCGGCTTTCCCGCACCGGAAATTATTTTCTGTGACAGCCCTTACACGGCTTTGCAAGCAGTTGAACCGCTAAGGATACGCGATTCTGGTTTGGAAACTGGCAGCGAAATCAGAAACAAAATTCACAATGAATTGTACGATATATTAAGGAGTCAACTGGGCAGGGAACTGGAAAATAAGATTTACAGCAAACTCTATAACCCGCTGTACGCTCAACTGATGAATCAACTGCACGTTCATGTTAAAGACGAAGTTTACGTCAAATTAGCCAGGAAGTTGGGCGGGAGATTTCAGAGATTTTTCATCGATCAGACTTATCATAATAACTCCATAGTTTCCGAACTTTCAGCCTGTCACGGAAGTTGGGTTGAATTTTGTATAGACGTGTTAAATTTGGAGTACGATCGCTCTTTGTATGCAGCCTTTAAATCCCTAACCGAAAACTGTGGCAGGATTTACCCGTTTGAGAAAATGTGCTTTGTGTGCGATCGCCCGCGACAACTTCATTTTGACAGCGAATATTTGCTCCACGCAGAAGGTCAACCGGCAGTTGAATTTGCTGACAAGTTCAGCGTATACTGTTATCGCGGCGTGCTGCTGCCACAAACAATCGGTCAAGTTCCGCTGGAGTCTTGGCAAGCTTCATGGCTGTTAACAGAAAAGAATGCCGAAGTGCGGCGAGTTGTGATTCAGGCGATCGGCTATCCGAGAATTTGTCAAGAATTGCAAGCAACCGAATTGGATAGTTGGCAAGAATATACTTTGTTGAAAATTGAAAATAATATTGACATAGAGCCAATTTATTTGTTAAAGATGACTTGTCCGAGTACCGGACACGTTCACATTTTCCGAGTGCCACCACAAGTGCTAACGGCTAAAGAAGCGATTAGCTGGGTAAATTGGGGAATCGATCCAGAAGAATTTCAAGTGCAGACTTGAAGGGAAAGTTTAGAGTTTTTAGTACGCGAGTTTACAGTTAAAGAATTACAGCGCCACAAAAGCAGCGTTCTGTACAATTCCAGAACAATTAAAAAATGTAGATTTGCAGCCACCGCTTGATACTATGTACTCTGGCAGCTAAAACCCACAACTTCAAATCGACATGAGCCAGCATTCAGACCGCATTGCCCCTCACGGCGGCATCCTGGTCAACCGCATTGCCACACTAGACCAAAGACAAGAATTTTTCGACAAAGCAGAAGTATTGCCGCGAGTTCAGCTTTCGGATCGATCGATCTCCGACCTGCAAATGATCGCCATCGGCGCCCTGAGTCCCCTCAAAGGGTTCATGAACGAAGCTGATTATCGATCGGTCGTCAAACAAATGCGCCTCTCCAACGGCCTTCCGTGGTCGGTTCCCATCACCCTCTCGGTAACAGAAGCAGTCGCTGCCCCCCTGAAAGCAGGAACTTTAGTGCGCCTCGACTCGCCGGCGGGCGAATTTGTCGGGCTCTTGGAACTTGCAGAAAAATACCGCTACAGCAAAGAAGAAGAAGCCCTCAACGTCTACCGCACCGACGACCTCAAACACCCGGGCGTCCAAGTAGTAGACAAATCCGGGCCTGTTAACCTCGCAGGCGATGTTTGGCTGCTGGAACGCGAACTAGATGTCCGCTTTCCCCAATACCAAATTGACCCGGCGAAATCGAGAATGCTGTTCCAAGAAAAAGGATGGAAAACCATAGTCGGTTTCCAAACTCGAAACCCCATTCACCGGGCACACGAATACATCCAAAAATGCGCCTTAGAAACAGTAGACGGCTTGTTCCTGCACCCGCTAGTCGGGACGACAAAAGAAGACGACATCCCGGCTGATGTGCGGATGCGCTGCTACGAAATTCTGCTAGAAAAATACTATCCAAAAGATCGCGTAATTTTGGCAATTAATCCGGCGGCGATGCGCTACGCCGGGCCGCGAGAAGCAATTTTTCACGCTTTAATCCGCAAAAACTACGGCTGCACTCACTTTATCGTGGGGCGGGATCACGCTGGAGTTGGCGATTATTACGGCACTTACGATGCCCAATATATTTTTGACGAATTTGAGCCGGGAGAATTGGGAATTGTGCCGATGAAATTCGAGCACGCTTTCTATTGCACGCTGACGGAACAAATGGCTACAACTAAAACAAGTCCCAGCACTCCCGAACAGCGGGTGCATTTGTCGGGAACCAAAGTTCGCGAAATGCTGCGCGCTGGAAAATTGCCGCCGCCGCAGTTTTCCCGGCCGGAAGTCGCCGCAGAATTAGCCAAGGCAATGAATATTTTCAATTACGAGATTTAAATCTTGAACATTGGTGTGGGCGACATTCTGCATAGTTTTGAATTTTGAGTTTTGAGTTTTAAATTTTAAAGTGAAGTGTAGGGACACGGCAGTGCCGTGTCCCTACGGGGAAGCTCACGATAGGCGGGTGTACTTCATAAATGTGGAATCTGCTGTAAAACTCAAAAGTTAAAACTTAAAAACTCTCTTAATACTAAACACTCACAATCTAATTAATTTCCCTAAAATTATTGAGGGGAATTTAACTTAAAATTCAAAACTTAAAATTCAAAGCTATTTAAAAATGGGACTGAAGCGGCGGGAATTTTTGCAGCAAGCTGGCCGGGTGCTGGCCGCGATCGGAATCAGCGAGACCCTGTGGCTGCGGTTGGGCGATCGCTACCTCGAAGCCTTAGCCCAGCCGACAGCCCGCAAATTGGCTTTGTTGGTGGGGGTTGACAAATACCCAGACTCGCCCATGCGAGGCTGCGTCACGGATGTGGAATTGCAGCGGGAACTGCTGATCTATCGGTTTGGATTTGCGCCGTCGGACATTCTGACTTTGACTGACGCTCAAGCTACGAGGGAAAATATCGAGACGGCTTTTGCGACTCACTTGACTCAACAAGCAAAACCCGGTGACGCGGTAGTTTTTCACTTTAGCGGCTGCGGTAGCCGAGTCAGTTCGATCGAGTCTCCCGGAATAATGCAAAACAGTTTGGTGCCGGCGGATGACGTTTTGCCGCTGTTAGCAAACCCGGCGGTGAACGATATTTTAGAGGAAACGCTGCTGCTGTTGGTGCGATCGCTCGCGACAGAAAATGCGATCGCCATCCTCGACACCAGCTACACCTATCCGGGTTTTCCCAAAAACGGCAACTTTCGCATTCGCTCCCGCCCTCGCCCCACCGTCGGGCAGCCAAGCCTCGCAGAATTAACGTTCGCCGAAGACCTCAAATCCCGTACAAATCTCCGTCCGGCGGCCGCGGTACTTGCTGCGGCAGCGAATTCCCAACTCGCCGCCGAACAAGATTGGAACGGATTTAGTGCAGGTTTGTTTACCTACGCCCTCACTCAAACTCTGTGGTGGGCAACTCCCGCTAACAGCTTCAGCGTCAGTTTCAGCCGCGCCGCGGGTAATGTCGAGCAAATCACGGGGTTATCGCAGCAACCGCAAATTCGCCCTCACGATTTAACAGCGCCGCTGGCGGTGAATTTTTCAAGTTTAATGTTGAATTCCCCTGGATCTGACGGCGCTGTGATGGCGGTGGAAGAGGGGGGCAAAACTGTGCAGTTGTGGCTGGGCGGGTTGTCGCCGGGGGTTTTGGAGTGCTGTGCGGGTTCTGTGTTTGCTGTGGATTCCTCCGAGGGCGACCGGCTTTTGCTGCGGGGACGCACGGGTCTCTCTGCTAAAGCCCAAATTTTAGACAAGCTCGATCGAACAGACGCGCAATTAACAGCCGGCGAACTGGTGAGGGAAGAAATTCGGGTATTGCCGCGAAACATCGGTTTGACAGTAGCTTTGGACTCTGGTTTGGAACGCATCGAGCGGGTGGACGCCACCAGTGCTTTCGCGACTGTGCCGCAAGTTGCGGCCGTAGGTAGCGAGCAACCGGCTGACTGTCGGTTCGGCAGAGTCCCGGAAACGACTTTAGCCGAAACTTCCTCGGCTCACGAGCCTGCTTTGTATCGAGGCCGCTACGGTTTGTTTTCTTTGGGTCAAATGCCGATTCCCAATACTCAGGGCGACGGGGGAGAAGCAGTCAAGGTGGCGGTGCAGCGCTTGACTCCGCAGTTGAAATCGCTGCAGGCGGGGAAGTTGCTGCGGCTGACTGCTAATGAGGGGTCTTCGCGCCTGAAGGTGCGGGCGGTTCTGGCAACTACTGCACCCCAAGCGCGGGCCGTGGCGCAGCGGGAGTCGGTGCGGGCCGGCGGTGATTATCGGCTGGAACCGCTGAGCGGGGAAAGCGAGAAATCGGTCAGGAGCCATATACTAAATGTGAAAAAAGGCGACAGCCTTCACTACGGTTTGTATAACGAGAGCGATCGCCCGGTTTACTTTGCGGTGTTTGGCTTCGATAGCGCGGGACGGCTGTCAGTGCTCGGCGCTGAGGGCAAAGACGCTGTGGGGGGGATGTCGCTGGCGATCGCTCCTGGGGAGAATTTGACGGTGCCGGCGGCTGGGGCGATCGGACTTGCGGAAACTTTAATTATATTTAGTGAGAGTCCGTTCGATCGAACTCTGGTGGCAGTAGAAGCCGAAATGCAGCAAACGAGGGATGCCCTGCCAATTCGAGTGTTGTTGAATCCTTTAAATGTGGCGCGGGCGGTACTCGAAGATTTGCACGCCGCTAGCATTCCGGGAGTGCAGAAAGTGGGGATATCGACGGATGATTTGGCTTTGGATGTGAGTGTTTGGGCAACTCTCAGTTTTGTTTATCGGGTGGTTTAATTTAGGAATGGGGACTTGGGAATGTTTTCTATAACCTATAATCCGAATCTATCCGAGTACGAAATCGATAAGCTGTCGCGCATTTACAGCAGATTCCACATTTATGAAATACACCCGCCTATAGTGAGCTTCCCGTAGGGACACGGCAGTGCCGTGTCCCTACACTTCACAAACCTGGAATACGCTGTAAATTGCCTGTTAGAGGCGGGCGGGACGCCCAACCCACTCATTGTTTGATTGTTTTTTGACAGACAATTTAAATGCCGCAACAGCTTATTACTTTGGCTGCACTTAGCACGAGTCGATCGGGAACAGCGTAGCCGAAGTATTGGGAATGTCAACTGTCAACTGTCAACTGTCAACTGTCAACTGTCAACTGTCAACTGACTGATACACCTTTTCCACCATTTGAGCCAAGCGTTTCATTGCAGTTTCAATCTCATCATTTGTCGCAGTCAAACTGATACGCAAACACTCGTGCTTGTGCTGCCAATCTTCCCGCAAACCGGGGAAGAAAGAACTTCCCGGCACGACAATTACGCCGACTTTCTTCAACTCTTGATACAGTTCCCAATCAGTCATTGGCAAATCTTTCAGCCACAACCACGCGAAAATTGCTCCTTCGCCCCGGTGCAAAAACCACGGCAAATCCTTCGGCATTGCTTGTTCTAGAGTGTTTTCTACGATCGCAAATTTGCTTTGATAGTACGGCCGAATTACGTTCAGGGAAATGTCGGCAAGAGCGCCGGAAGCAATGGCCCGAGTTGCGATCGCCTGTCCGTATCTCGGCGAATGAATGCACATATTGGTCTGAAAACATTCTAATATTTGAATGATTTTTTCATCGCCGATCGCAATTCCGATTCTTTCTCCCGGCAATCCGGCTTTCGACAAACTCATGCAGTGCACGATATTGCCGCCAAAAATCGGCGTCATTTCGGTAAAATTCAAGGACGGGAAGGGAGGGCCGTAGGCGGAATCAACGAACACCGGCACGTCAAAAGCGGCAGCTAAATCGGCAATTTTCTTAACTTCGTCGTCGGTGAGAACGTTGCCGGTGGGGTTGCAGGGACGGGAAAAAATTACGCAACCGGTGGTTTCGTCGATCGACAATTGGCTGAAATCCGGGCGGTATTTGAACCTGTGGGCGGCCGCATCAATATCGAGGGTGGGTTTGCAGGCGACTACCGCTTCGGGAATCAAGCTGACGCCGCCGTAACCGGTGTAGTCCGGGCTCAGCGGTAGGACGATATTTTTAAGGCTACCCCCCCTAGCCCCCCCTTGGTAAGGGGGGGATGGGGGGGGTGCGGTGTAGCCGCCGAAAGCGTTGGCTGCGTAGAAATAGATCGATTGACTACCGGGAGTAATTAGGATATTGCGATCGGTCAAATTCAGTCCGTAACGCTGGTTAAAATCCGCCAGTACCGCATCGATCAACGGCTGATAACCTTGACTGGAACCGTAGCGACAAACCACCTCGCCGTATTCCGGGCCCGCCAAAAGTTGGGCCGTGCAATCGCGCCACAATTCCTCGACTTCCGGCAAAATCACCGGATTTCCCGCGCTCAAATTGATAAACTCCTGCCCGCTGCCGGCTCTAAGAGTTTCAATAATATCTTTCATAATTGCCCGAACTCCCGTGAGGTGGGACATCTGAGCGCCAAATTGAGTTAGGGCAGGGTTCATAGCAAATGCAGCGACAAAGATAGAAGTTTACAGTTTATCTATAATAACTCCAGTCGCAGGCCTTAGCCTAGCTTGTCTGGGGCATGGGTTGTCGATCGAGCGTCTGACAAATTCAATAAACTCGATCGGACAGCATTTTGTTTTTTCCCCTGTGCGTGTCCCGGAGGCTAAGATTCTGGGCATTAGTTGAGTTCGATCGATCGAACAGTGTTTTTTGCCTGAAAATTCGCGAACAGGCAGTATTATCAAATTCAAGAGTTTTGGTGGGATTTCGCGCCGCCGCGCCAGATGAATTGCCAATACTTGACAGCAGCCATTGGGGAATCTAAAATTAGCAGCAATACCCGATCGCAACAGAATTTCAATGGCTCCGGTTACTGCTATAATTGCAGATTTAATCCAGCCTCAAGCATCAGATTTGTTGCTAGCTCATCTTCATGATTCGCGGTTTGCGGATAACAGCGGTGCATTTTATCATCAATTCAACTAAAGCCAAGATAGCTGGTAACGTCGCCCTTTGAGCGGCGTTACATCAAAAAGGCGTAAATCCAAATCAAAATTAACTGCCGTAAAATTTAACAAAACTAATGACCCACTTTCCACTTACAAAATACGAACAACTTACAGATCCTAAAGCCAAAGCAGTGTACGAAGAAATCTTGACAGACTTGGGGTTTGGCATCGTCCCCAACCTGTTCAAGTCAATGGCAATTAACCCTGACATATTAGAAGCAAATTGGAAAAAATTTCGGGGAACAATCCTGCAAGGAGATTTACCCCGCACGCTTAAAGAAATGGTCGGCGTCGCTATTTCCCAATCAAATAATAGCGAGTACGCACTCCAAGTTCACTTGCACGGATTGTCAGCCTTGGGGATGAGCGAAGAAATCCTGCGAACCCTAGTTTCTGACTTTGCCAACTGCCCTTTGCCAAAACGCGATAAAGCCGTAATTGCCTTTGGCTTGCTGGCTGCTACAAAACCCCTGGAAATGACAGAAACTCATTACCAAAACCTGCGAGATTTAGGGTTAGATGATTCGGAAATATTTGAGATTATTGCGACAGCAGACTTGTTTAGCTTTGTCAACCGATATACCGATTCCATTGCCCTCGAAATAGATGCTTTGTAATCTATATTTTATACCCCAATTATGGGCGAGCGGCTAGAAGATCTAGATCGAGAAGAACTTCTGTTGACAGCCCGCCGTTTGTTAGCAGAAGCTCAAGCGCTTTCCATCCGCATTTCCGCCGTCAACGAAGTTGCCACAGCCATTAACCGCACCCTAGATCTCAACGAGATTTTGCGGGTAGTAGGCAAGCAAGCCAAATGGCTGCTCGACTTTGAACACTGTAGCGTTTGCCTGCACAGCACTAACGCTTGCACGACCTTATTTGGCCGGCATATCCCTGTAGATATTGCAACCCTCCCAGAGGGCGGCCCTATTCACAAGGCCTTCAAAACACGTCAACCTCAATTAATTCAAGAAGCGGGTGCTACTGCTATTTTGTCCCCCTACGCTTCGCAAATTATCATTCCCTTGGAAAGCGAAGGTAAGGTTTTAGGAACAATTAATTTTGCCACAACCAAGCCGCGAGCTTACACTCAAGAAGACTTGCGGATTGGCTATCTTTTGGCTTTGCAACTATCCTCAGCCATCCGCAATGCTGAACGTTTTAAAGAGATAAATAGGGTGTATTCCGATCTCGATGCCGAAAAGCACAAATCTGACCAGCTACTGTTGAACGTGCTCCCGGTTGAAATTGCCGAGGAACTCAAAAATAACGGCAAAGTAGAACCACTTTATTATGATTGCGTATCAGTTTTGTTTACTGACTTTCAAGACTTTACTCAGTTATCAGAAAAAATGACGCCGCGAGAGTTAGTTGACGAACTAGACTATTGTTTTTCTTATTTCGATCGCGTGATGGATAAATACTCTATGGAAAAATTGAAAACTATGGGCGACAGCTATATGTGTGCGGCGGGAATTCCTACGCCTCGCCAAACACACGCCTTTGACGCTGTACTTGCTGCCATAGAAATTCGACAGTTCATGGATTTGCGAAAAATGCAGAAAACTCAACAAAATATTGCTTATTGGGATATCCGCATTGGCATTCATTCAGGCCCGATACTTGCTGGGGTAATTGGCAATAAAAAGTTTTCCTATGATGTCTGGGGAGATACAGTTAATACTGCATCTCGGATGGAATCTTCCGGCGTAACTGGAAATATCAATATCTCTCACGCAACGTTTGATTTAGTTAAAGATTTTTTTGAATGCGAATATCGAGGGAAAATTCCTGCTAAAAATAAGGGCGACTTGGATATGTATTTGGTTCGCGGTCTTAAATGACATCATTGTTGCAGAGTTATATTAAAATAATACAGTTGTTGAGTTAATTTTTTAATTGCTTATGGAAATTTGGCAAGCCGATTTTTACCGCCGCCCTCTCCAAGACGAAACTGGTAAACCACTGTGGGAACTCTTAATTTGCGACTCAGCACAAAGTTTTCAATTTAGCGCTGTTTGCCGCCAGGGGGCCGCAAATTCTAATTGGCTAGCCACCCAGTTGCAGCAGCAAGCTCAAACTCAGAATTTGCCTGACTTGATTCAAGTATTTAGACCTCAGTCTCTGGGCTTAATCGAAGCTGCAGGCAAAGTTTTGGGGATCGAGGTGGAAGCGACTCGACGCACTGCTGCTCTTAAATGGCTGCTGCAAAAACGGGCAAAAGAATATTCGAGTATGCCTAATTATACAGGTGAAACTTACAGCGCGATCGCCCTAGACTCGCCGCCACCCGTCCCCTTACCCAAAAACCTCTGGGGCGATGGCTGGCGTTTTGCTTCCCTACCCGCCGGCGACATTGAAGATGCTTTCCAAGGGCGTCCCCTGCCTATTTTGGAAATGCCAGAATTGCTGTTACCGCTGAATTTGGGATTGGCCTCAACAGTACCCGTACCGGGAGTTGTGATTGACGGCGGACGCCAGTCTATGCGGTTGGCTAGATGGCTTCAGGATGCCAAACCTTTTGCTTTGAATTATCTCGCTGGAGAACCCGACGGATTGATATTGGAAGCTGGGTTAGTAGATAGGTGGGTTGTGGCTACTTTTGAAGATAGCGAGGTGAAAGCGGCGGCCCAAATTTACCAACAGCGCAAGCAATTAAGTCAAGGATTGCATTTTTTATTAGTGCAGCCCGATGATAGTGGCATGACTTATACAGGCTTTTGGCTGTTGAATTTTGAGCGATAAGATGTAAATAATATTATTTGTGATGTCGATCGATCCTGCGCCGAAAAATAGTAAAAAACCGCCCGAACTTTGTTCCTGCAAATACAGACTCAAGCCCAAATTTTCCAACAGCTTCTCGAGCTAGCAAGAGATAGTGTAGCAAAGTTATTCCACAACTAAAATTAATCCGTTTTGGATGCCCTGACAAACCCGGTTGATGTGAACATGATCCTTTTGGTCGAGCCCGTCGAGGACTGCTGACTTCAGCAGCCGTCGGTCAAGGGGGGTAATTTGACGAAAAGCAAAGATCCGCTGGACGATCGCCTCGATCGAGATTTTGGGAAGGTTAGCAGAACTGACTGTCATGGTTTTAACACACTAAAAATAGGTAACAGAACTGTGTACCTTTATTTTTAAAGATTTTGTGAAGTTACATCGTGATTGAAATCACATCTATTTTGTGACAATATAGTGTATGTCGGGTGACTGTTGTCACGAAATCTTCAACAATCTTTACCCCAACTTAACGATGGCCCGATAGAATCACTCTTGTAAAACTCAAGCAGAAAGTAAAAATGGCACAAGCAAAAATCGGAATTATCGGCGGCAGCGGTTTGTATAAAATGGAGGCCCTCAAAGATATTGAAGAGGTCAAAATTGATACACCTTTTGGAGCGCCATCGGATGCCGCAATTGTGGGAACATTGGACGGTACGCCAGTAGCATTTCTGGCTAGACACGGCCGCAACCACACTTTTTTGCCCTCAGAAGTGCCCTATCGCGCAAATATTTATGCCATGAAGAGTTTGGGAGTTGAGTATTTAATCTCAGCGTCGGCGGTTGGTTCCCTGAAAGCTGAGGCGAAACCTTTAGATATGGTAGTGCCGGATCAGTTTATCGATCGTACAAAAAATCGAGTTTCTACCTTTTTTGGAGAAGGAATTGTTGCTCACATTACATTCGGCGATCCGGTTTGCGGCGAATTGGCAAAAGTGTTAGCTGGGGCGATCGAATCCTTGAACCTCCCCGACGTTACCCTGCACCGGGGCGGCACCTACGTCTGCATGGAAGGCCCCGCATTTTCCACAAAAGCAGAATCCCACCTTTACCGCAGTTGGGGGGCGACAGTCATCGGGATGACAAATTTGCCGGAAGCAAAATTAGCCAGAGAAGCAGAAATTGCCTACGCAACTTTAGCATTAGTTACCGATTACGACTGCTGGCACGAAGATCACGACAGCGTAACTGTAGAAATGGTAGTTGCCAACTTGCACCGCAATGCAGCAAATGCCCAAAAAGCAATTCAAGAAACAGTCCGTAGACTAACTGAAAATCCCCCCGTTTCAGAGGCACATTCTGCTTTAAAATATGCAATTCTGACGCGGCTGGATCAAGTGCCGGTGGCAACTAAGGAGAAAATGGGTTTGTTGTTACAGAAATATTTGTAGTTGCAATTTCCAGTAGGGTTCGTGACTTGAGAGTCATTAACAGTAGGGTGCGTGGCTTGAGAGTTGCTCAAATCCAGCCCTAATCTCAACAGCCACGCACCATCCATAACTTGCTGTGCGTGACTTTCCACAGTCACAAACGGTGAATCTTAGATTGTTTGTTGTCACGCACCCTACAATTACAACTATTAATTTATCAACTGCTTGAACGCATCGTATTCGCGAATTTTTTCTAAATCAGCTTCACTTTTTGCCAACTCTTTGCACACATTCGGATTGAGATTGAGGGCGCGCTTTAAATTTTCAAATGCTAATTCAATTTTACCTTGTAGCGCATAACATCGGGCTTTGTTGTACCAAATTCTGTAAAAGTCAGGTCGGATTTTAGCAGCATTGTCGTAGGAATCGATCGCAGCTTCGTATTTTTCCAATTTTGAGAGTGCAACGCCTCGATTGTTCCAAGCGTCAGTATAATCATTTTTGATTTGTAGGGCTTGATTGTAAGAAATTACTGCTTGTTCGTACTCCTGCATTTTGGAAAAAGCAACGCCTCGGTTGTTCCAAGCGTCGGCATAATTGGGTTTGGCTTGAATTGCTTGTTCGTAACAGCCGATCGCCTCTTGGTACTTCTGCAACTCCAACAATACCACGCCTCGATTGTTCCAAGCGTCGGGATAATTGGGGCGAATTGTAGTAGCTTGTTCGTAAGAGGCGATCGCCTCTGGATACCGCTGCATTCTCGTGAGCACTACTCCCCGGTTGTTCCAAGTATCGGCTAAATCCGGCTGAATTTGCAGGGCAAGATTGTAAGCAGCGATCGCCTCTTCATAACGGTTTTCAAAGAAACAAGCATCTCCCTGTTTGGCATAATCGCCCGCCGTCAATAACTGTTGGTAATTGCCGTAGTTAACCGGAGCAAATTCTTGAATTTGGGCGTCGGGCAATAACAAGTCTGTTTCTGCATCCGGGTGACTTTGGTGTTGAATTTCGCCTAAAATACTTTCAGCGTCCGAAATTAATAGTTTTAATTGAGAGATTGTATCGTAATGGAGACTTTCAATTTCTTGGCGAGCAATTGTTGTCTGCTTGGACAATTTACTAAACAGAAACCAAACACCGACTCCGGCTGCTGTCGGAAACAAAGTTAAGGCAATTACCAGCCCGTTCAGCAGTACCGCCGTGCGCCCAAAAGCAATGTCAACTTCTTCTTGAACTCGATCGCGAATTTGGTCTTTCTGTTGCTGCTGTTGCAATTGCTGCTGAACCAACAGTGCCGCCGGCTTCAGTTCAGATGCAGAAACGTTACTGCCGCAGACTAGAATAGTCGAAAGGGCGATCGAGCTAATACTTGTTCTAAAAATACTTGACAAACGCATTGCCTTAGTGATACGCACCTGATTTGCGATTTTCATGTGTCAAGAGATGCTGGTAAAGATGATCCCAGACTAGCCCATTTGTTCAAAAACTCTTAAATACAGGATATCTGTTGTGCAGCCCCCTCCGATCAAATTGTTGACGCAAGAATTGCTAGACGAAGTTGCAGCTTCCTCCCGCAGCAATCCCCGCCAGCGACAAAACTACAATTTCCACGATTTGTCTGAAAAGGTGCAGCGGTTTGTCAACGTGTTGCAACGGGGCACTTACGTCCGCCCTCACCGACACCTGCGCCCGCCTGCAGTTAACGGTTTTGAGTTTTTCGTCGTGATTCAAGGAGAAGTGGGTATTGTTATTTTGAATGAAAACGGTCAAATCCTGCGTTCCTTGCGAGTCAGCGCGGCCGGGGCCACCCGCGCTGTCGAACTTCCAGAGGGCACTATTCATACGTTAGTAGCTTTGGCACCGGATACTGTGATTTTGGAGTTCAAGGAAGGGCCTTATGAGGTGGCGGCGGATAAAGACTTTTTGGCCGGTTTTCCTGCTGAGGGAACTGCGGCGGCGCGGGAATTAGTTTTGATTTGGGAAGCGGAATTTAACAGTTGAATGTTGACTGTTGACTGTTGACTGTTGACTGTTGACTGTTGACTGTTGACTGTTGACAACTAACAACTAACAACTAACAACTA